>NZ_JASJFE010000909.1:0-1016 GCF_030067735.1 Microcystis sp. M53598_WE2
AGGTTTTATTCATGATTAGGTACAACAGGGGGTATAATAGGGTATTTAGTAGGTGGTATTACATATACATATATGCAAGGCATAGCAATGGGTGTAATGTGGGTATATTGTGGGGCTTAATAGATACCACAGTGCTGAGTTCCTATGGTATGATAGTTCCATCAACTTTTAGATAGATAAAAGTATGGCAGACACAACTAAACAAGTGAGTATGCTAGAATTGGAGTTAGAAGATGATCTAATCAGACAAATTGAAGATGTAGCTGATTCTGGTTGTTTTTCAAAAGATGAATTATTACAAAGTATTTTAGAAGCATGGAGATATCATCAGTCCTATATACATAGACTTGAAAATATGGTTCAAATAATCAATATTAAGTAATTCGATTTGAGGATAACGTGGAATGATTACTATCAAATGATTAACTGCTTATTGTTTTGAGCTAACAAAAAATTTTATCACTATTTTCTTGAACAACAGTCTATTAAACTTTCATAACAAGTAACCCTGAGACAATTATCAGTTTTAGCAATTATTGAGATGTTAATTTATTGTAAGCAGAAATAATCGCCGCATTTTCCCAATCATCATCAAAAGGGAGCGCATCGGGATCTGACAAAGCATTAGCCTCGATTTCTGCATCGCTCATCGATTTAACTCGCTCCCAATCGGTTAAATCTTGCCTTTCCTCTTTTGTGTTAACAATCCCCATCTTGGGGGATACTCTCTTGATACTTTCTTCGCTCACGTTCGTTTGCTCTCCTAGCACTAATCAATCGGCAAGTTTCCCCTCTTATAGTATAGACAACATAACAGATTATCCCGTTTAATTGTCCCAGCAAACACATCCTTATTTCTTGGTAATCTTGGCGATTATCTTCTCTGATTAGACAGTGACCATCGAAAATAGGAGGAACAGCCGCAAAATCTATCCCATGCTTCTCTATATTAGAATATCTTTTAGACTGATCCCAGTCAAATTCTCTAAATTGCATAAATAAATCTCCAAAAATTG
>NZ_JASJFE010000939.1:0-8721 GCF_030067735.1 Microcystis sp. M53598_WE2
ATTAGCGATTCAGCGGTCTTGCCTCTTTTGGCAAAATATGGTATGTTACCCCAGTTATTCCGGGAAGTAATTATCGAGCAAGCGATTGCCGATATCACCTGCAATCCCGAAGAAAGAAACGCCGCCTATTCCCGTTTCTATCAAAATAATCAAATTGCCAACGATGAACAAATGAAATCTTGGTTACGACAAAACGGGATGGATTCCGAACAACTAGAATATCTAATTCTTCGGGACATTAAACTGGAAAAATTTAAACAGGAGACTTGGGATAACAAAGTAGAATCCTACTTCTTGCAAGTCAAAAATCAATTGGATAAGGTGGTTTATTCCCTGATTCGGACAAAAAATATCGGCATTGCCCAAGAACTATTTTTCCGGATACAGGATCGAGAAAATAGCTTCGCTGAACTAGCCAAAAAATACTCCCAAGGAGCAGAAGCAGAAACCGGAGGACTAATCGGACCTGTGGAACTGAGCACTCCCCATCCCCAGATTGGGCAAATTCTCAAAGCAAGTAAACCGGGGCAACTGTGGCCACCGACGCAAGTGGGAGAATGGGTCGTAATTGTCCGGTTAGAAAAATACTTATCCTGTGAACTGGATCCTCCCACCCGTCAACGCTTACGGAATGATTTATTCCAACAATGGTTAATGACTCAAATGCAAACAGTGAAATTTATCTCCGAATCAACCCCAGTCAATAGCGAGCAGGTATCGATTATATAGCATCCCTTGCCAAGCTGGGTAAACCCAGTCTTTTCGCTTAATTATTTGCCAACTTAGTCAATTTTCGCCTAGCTAATGAGTTACACCACTTTAGATTTTACCGCCTTTCTGGAGACTGTACAGCCCTTCGATCGCCTGCCCGTCGAGGTTAGACGTTCCCTCGGCCAGAAATTACAACCCTTTCGCTATGAGATGGGCAATGCGATACTCAAGTGCGATCGCTTACCCTCCCACCTCGTCCTTCTCTACGAGGGAGAGGCCAGACTTTTGGGTTACGATGCTAGGGTTAACAATCCGCTGCCGGTCACTTTGGCTAAATTACAGCCGGGGGATTTATTCGGGTGGATGAGTCTTCTGCGCGCTACCCCCTGTGAAACGGTTATCGCTTCTTCGGAAGTCACGATCTGTTTAACCTTAAAAGAAGAGGATTTTTGGTCTTTAATCAATAATTACCCCGAATTTAAGGAACATTTCTTTAAAGAAACCTCGATCGCTGAAGTTTATGCTCTCCTAGGCTCCTATCTTAATCAACAGGCCTGGGGTGGGGGAGACCTGAAAGAAATTGCTCAGGCTCTTTTAAACAAAGCTTGTGTGTCCTACAACCAGATTAACGATGATTATCTCTGGTTAGTCAGCGAAAATACCGATAATTATCCTATCGGCACAGTTATCACCCAGAACAATCCGACTAACACGCGCTTATTAGGTCTTTCCTCCGACCAGTTAGACAAGTTCTTGACAGTGGAAACCGAAGCGGCTGCGGAAACAGAAACGGATGATATCTGGGAAACCCAAGTCATTAAGGGAAATAAACCCACCCAGGTATTAGATATCCCCCAAGGAAGAATAAGCGACATCACCAGCGATATCGACGTTGAAAAAACTGTCGAGAAAAACCGGAAATCCTATCCCTTTTTCGGGGGAAAAACGGAACTAGAGGCGGTGAGTGCCTGTTTTCAGATGCTCTGCAAATATTTTAATATCCCCTTTCGCAAGGACGTGATCCAACGCATCCTAGGAGATCAACTGCAAAGAACCGGCAGCCTTTCCCTGCCTCTGTGTGGGGCTGTGGCCGAGGTAGTGGGACTCCATAGCCAATTAGTACCCCTAAATGCTTCTTCCTTGCCCAATATCAACCCTCCTGCCCTAATTCGCTGGCAAGACACCATCGTTATCCTCTACGAAATTAATCAACGGGAAACCACGATCGCTGTTCCCCAAAGGGGGATAATTAAACGCAAAACCAGCGAATTTCTGGAATTTTGGGACGAAAAAGGGGAAGTAATTCTGCTCAAACCCACCAAACACACCCAGCAACAGCGTTTTGGCCTATCATGGTTTTGGCCTTCTGTCAAGAAACATAAACGAGTCTTAATAGAAGTTTTTATCGCTTCTTTCTTCGTGCAGTTATTTGCCCTGGCCAATCCCTTGATGATTCAGGTGATCATCGATAAAGTGATCGTGCAGAATAGCCCGGAAACCTTGAATACCCTCGGGGTTTTCCTGTTAGTAATTGCCGTTTTTGAGGGAATTTTAACCTTTTTGAGAACATCCCTTTTTGTCGATACCACTAATCGCATCGACATGACCCTCGGTTCGGAAATTATCGATCACTTGCTGCGTTTACCCCTGAAATACTTTGAACGGCGGCCAGTGGGTGAAATTTCGACAAGAATCAACGAATTAGAGAATATTCGGCAGTTTTTAACAGGTACAGCCCTAACGGTGGTGTTAGATGCCATTTTCTCGGTTATCTACATCGTGGTTATGTTGATCTATAGCCCGATTCTAACCGTTTGGGCCCTGGGAGTCGTGCCGATTTTAGTTCTCTCCACAGCTATTTTCGCACCGATCGTGCGGCGACAACTGCGAGCAAAAGCCGAACGAAACGCCGAAACCCAATCCTATCTAGTGGAGGTAATGACGGGAATTCAAACGGTGAAAGCACAGAATATCGAATTGCGTTCCCGTTGGCAGTGGCAAGAACGTTATGCGCGCTATGTGGCCGAAGGTTTTCAAACGGTAATGACCTCAACTTTGGCCGGTTCCTTTAGTCACTTCTTTAACCAATTATCGGGTTTATTAGTGCTATGGGTGGGAGCAGCCCTAGTTTTAGACGGAAAACTCACTCTTGGTCAATTAATTGCCTTCCGGATTATCGCTTCCTACGTTACCTCGCCGATTCTGCGTTTGACCCAACTCTGGCAAAACTTCCAAGAAACTGGCTTATCCCTGGAAAGATTAGCCGATATCGTCGATACTCCCCAAGAAGCGGAACTCGATCGCCAAAACATCCCTATGCCCTTAATTAAAGGCACCGTCACCTACGAAAACCTCGCTTTCCGCTTCAATCCCCACGGACCCCTGCAACTATACAACGTCAATTTAGAATTCCCCGCCGGCACTTTTGTCGCTTTGGTGGGGGAAAGTGGCGCTGGGAAAAGTACCATTACTAAATTGTTAGCCCGTCTCTACGAACCAGAATCGGGACGGATTCTCATCGATGGCTACGATATCAACAAAGTGGAACTCTATTCCCTCCGTCGTCAAATCGGCATGGTTCCCCAAGAAACCCTATTATTTGACGGTACGGTACAGGAAAATATCGCCCTGACTAACCCCGATGCGACTGTGGAGGAAATTGTCTCGGCAGCGAAAACGGCGGCGGCCCACGAATTTATTATGACCCTGCCCAATGGCTATAATACCCGCGTCGGTGAACGGGGGGCATCCCTATCGGGGGGACAACGACAACGGGTTGCGATCGCTCGTTCCGTCCTGCAAAAACCGCAAATTCTCATTCTTGATGAGGCCACCAGCGCCCTCGACTATAACACCGAACGGCAAGTGTGTCTGAATCTCAAGGAAGTTTTCAAGGATCATACGGTCTTTTTTATTACCCATCGTTTAGCTTCGATCAAATCCGCCGATATTATTGTCATGATGGATAAAGGGACAGTAGCGGAGGAAGGCACCCACGAGGAATTAATGGCCAAAAAAGGCCTTTACTATACCCTCTATAAACAACAGGATTCGCAAATCTAGTCAGTCAGGGAACAGGGATTAGGGGATAGGGGATAGGGAAATGGGGAAATGGGGAAATGGGGAAGTTTCAACTAATACCCCAAAACCCCAACACCCCACACCCCACACCCCACACCCCACACCCCACACCCTACACCCACGAAAAACTTTTTCAGCAAACCCTAAATATAGGAGAATCCCCATGAACGGTAATTCTAACAACGGTCAAAAGGGCAACGGCAACGCTAAAAGCGATGAACTGACCCAAGCGGGTAAAAACGTGGCTACTACCACGAAAAATAAAAGTATTACCCCTTCTTTACCCACTTTCAGCCCACCGGAACAATCGGTGATCTTGAAACAATCACCCATTTGGTCGCGGACGATTATCTGGACATTAATGAGTGTCACCACTGCCGCTTTAATTTGGTCGGCGTTCGCCAAAATCGAGCAGGTGGTGGGCGCCCAAGGACAACTTAAACCCCAGGGGAAAGTGCAAGAAGTACAAGCACCGGTGAATGGGGTAGTACAGTTCGTGAAAGTGAAAGACGGCGATCGAGTTAACAAAGGTGATGTACTGGTTTTAATGGATTCCAGTGCCTCGCAAGTGCAGTTAGAATCCTTGAGAAAAATTCGCACCAGTGCTGAGAAGGAAAATCAATTCTATCGTCTCTTAATGGCGCAGGATCTGACACCGGCAGCAGTGGAAAGTTCGATCGCTCAATTAAAATTACCGAGTGAAATCGCCGATTTAGCCCGTAATCGTGCCGCTTTGGTGACAGAAAATCAACTTTATCAAGCACAGGTCAGTGAAGGTGCTTCTAGCTCTGCTTTACAAGGGGATGAATTAGCTCGTTTAGGGGCTGCTCGACGGGAGGCCAATTCTCGACAAGCGGCCGCTAGATTGGAAATGGAACAACTAGAAAAACAATTGGCCCAAACTAGGGTACAGTTGGCCGATGCCCGCTCGCAATTAATCAAAGATCGCTTAGTCTTAGAAGAAATTAAGACTCGTAATGCCAATTCGATGAAACAGGGCCAAGAAAGCTTGGATATCGAGCGTAATATTCTTAAGGATATTGAACCCTTGGGGGATGAAGGAGCGATCGCCCGTTATCAGATTAATAAGCAAAAACAATCGGTAACCGATCGCCAGAATGAATTACAGCAGCAAGAGGCTAATGGCAAAATCGATCGAGAAAAACAAGAGAAAGAAGTACAAACCCGCATCGCCGAAATTTCCCGCCTGGAACAGGAAGAAAAGCGTTATTTCCTGTTGATCTCCCAAGCGCAAGAAAAGCTGATTAATACCACGGTAATCACGGAAAAAGATGTGCGCGATAAAATGGCGGACAATTACAAACGGATCGCTGAAATCGATAGTCAGATCAGTCGCATTATCATTGATAACAACAAGCGCATTGCCGAACTAGACAGTCAAATTAGTCAAGCACAACAGACCATTAAATATCAAAAAATTACCGCCCCCATCGATGGTGTGGTCTTTGATCTCAAGGCCCGGCCCGGGTTTGTTCCCCAACCAAGTCAAGCGGAAGCATTATTAAAACTTGTTCCCGATGGCTGTCCCACCGAGGTGAAAGATGCCGCTAAAGGTTGTTTAGTGGCAGAGGTGGACGTGACTAACCAAGACATCGGTTTTGTGCGCGTGGGACAAAAAGCCGATATTCGCATTGATTCCTTTTCCTACAGTGAATACGGCGATATTAAGGGAGAAGTAATCTCGATCGGTTCCGATGCTTTACCTCCCGACGAAAATCACCGTTTTTATCGGTTCCCCGTCCGGGTACGCTTGAACAGTCAAGAGTTAGTTTTGAAAAATCAATCCACTCTACCGCTGCAATCGGGGATGTCCGTGAGTGTCAACATCAAAGTCAATGAAAATCGCACCGTTTTGGGACTATTTACCGATATGTTCAATAAACAGGTGGATACTCTCAAACAAGTCCGTTAAGCGAAAAAATTCGGGGGTACATCCTGCCAACGGCCTGAACCGATCGCGCTAATCGCTTCCGAGAGGTTAACTGCACCGGTATAAAGAGCGCGGCCCACGATTACTCCCGTTACTCCTAAAGGTTCCAAAGACAATAAACTCAGTAAGTCCGTCAGGGAACTAATGCCCCCAGAGGCGATCACAGGAATCTCGACAGATTCGGCTAATTCTCGCAAAGCGGCGAGATTAGGGCCAGAAAGCGTGCCATCTCGATGAATATCAGTGTAGATAATCGTGCTGGCTCCTCTTTTTGCCATATCTTGACCAAGAGCGATCGCCTCTACCTCGGAAGTTTCTAACCAACCCCTGGTGGCTACTTTACCATCGCGAGCATCAATACCGACAATTATTTGCCCCGGAAAGCTTTGACAAAGTTCGCTGACTAATTCTGGCTTTTCTACGGCGACTGTCCCTAAAATCGCCTTTTCTACCCCGATTTTTAGGAGATTACTCACCGTTTCTAGATCCCGCAGTCCACCCCCCACCTGTACGGGAATGGCAATATCATTAAGAATTGTTTCAATAGTTGACAAATTAACCGATTTACCCTCTTTGGCTCCATCCAAATCAACTAAATGTAATCTGGTTGCCCCCTGATTGACCCATTCTCGCGCCACTATTGCGGGATTATCGTTAAAAACCTGCGATTGTTGGTAATCTCCCTGATAAAGTCGCACACATTTGCCATCGAGAATATCAATAGCGGGGATAACTTCCATGTTTTTCTCAATATCTAACTAAGGAGCGTTTTTCATTATATAGTACCAGCCGTCAGAATTCAGGAGACAGGAGGCAGGAGTCGGTGGTCAGGAGATAGGGTGGTCACTGCGTGCGCATTGCGGGGGGTGTTGGGGTGTTGAGGTGTTAGGGTTTTAGTTGAAATTCCCCCACTTCCCCACTTCCCCACCTCCCCATTTCCTACACCCCACTTTCCTATACCTTTTAAACGGGATTGAGGATGAGGGGGTCTTAGCCAGCTATTTTAGCTATTTCTGGTTGCTTAGAGATAATCTTCAGAATATTAATCGATTCCTAGGAGAAAAAATTCTTCTAGAATGATAAGTAAATATACGAGAGGAATTATACTCATGTCTGCTGCGAAGTTTCAAACAGCCGCTTCATTATCCGATCGAGAGCTAGAAATACTCGATTTAGTGGCTAATGGTTTAACTAATCAAGAAATCTCGGAAAAGCTAGAGATTAGTAAGCGTACCGTTGATAATCATATTAGTAATATCTTGACGAAAACAAAAACCGATAATCGGGTGGAATTGGTGCGTTGGGCATTGCATTGGGGTAAAGTTTGTCTTGATGATATTAATTGTTGTATCCTTCCTTCCCCAGCGCCGACTGATGATCAGGTTTCCTAAACTTCTGGGACTTTTTCTTGCGGTTAATATCATCAGTCTGGGGGGATGTAGTGATGCGGGTTTTGTCACCCCTCCCCAACAACTTTTAGGAAATACTTTAAATACCCCTTCCTCTGAAGATAATCCCCGTTTTAACTACGATGGTCGTTATCTGGTCTTTGCCTCCGATCGCAGGGGTCAACGAACGATTTATTTATTCGATCGAGTGGCTAATCGTTTAGTTCCCCTGCCGGGGTTAAATCAAGCAAAAACCTATCAAGATCAACCGGATATTAGTGCCGATGGTCGCTATATTGTTTATGTGTCGGAACAGTCCGGTAAACCCGATATATATATTTATGATCGACAAACTCTGCAAGCAAAAAATATCACCGAAAATATTTTAGGAGAAGTGCGTCGTCCGACGATTAGTGGCAACGGTCGTTTTATTGCTTTTGAAAGTAATCGTTTCGGTCAATGGAATCTGGAAATATTCGATCGAGGTGGCGAAATTTCTCCTTCTTTACCCCCGATCAATTCTTCCCCGTCCCGATAGTATTGGGGGAGAAGGGAGAAGGGAGAAGGGTGTGGGGTGTGGGAAGATGGGAGATGGGACAGGAGAATATCCACACGCCCCGGAATCCCTCCACGCTTACTTTTTGCTCCGTCTCGACTCTTTCTTTTTCCTCGTCCAGCCGCGTAGGTAGGGTCTGCTGAAAAAGTTTATTGGTGGGGTTAGGAGTCGGTCGCCGGTCGTCGGTCGCCGGTCGTCGGGAGGGGAAGTCAGAATAACAGAATGACCTCGCACGTCTGGAAGCGGAACCCTTCGAGATCGAAGAGCGAAAGTGCCAGGGTTTTGAGTCCCTCGGAGCGATTTCTCAACGTTTGTTTCTGGCACTTTTTTGGCTAAAAAAGTGCCAAAACCGTTTTCTAGTAAGGCTTTCAGTAATTTTCAGCAAGCCCTAGGTATTCTTGATACTTTCCACAGTCAAGGGTAGTTATGATCGATCATTCATTTGATAGATGGTTTCGTGACTGAGAAATTCTTGACTGGCTCTTTTCAGACGACCTGCTATTTGTTCCGGACTATGATAATTTTTCAATCCTTTTTTCACCAACTCTAAGGCCGACTCGCTGACATTTTTAAAGGGTTGTTTGGCATTTTTTTGGTGCGTCTCGCTTTGAGCTTGTGCTGTGTCAGGTAGATAGCAGCCGAGGGAACTTTGATTCCTTCTTAATTCTCGTGATATTGTGCTTTGATGACATCCGAGCCAGACGGCCATTTGCCGTTGAGATAAATTTCCCTCTTGACTAAGTTAGTAGAGCAAGTTTCTTTGTTCTATGTTAAGATGTTGTCGGCTCATTTTTGGGTCTGATTTGTTGTTGTTAATGATCAGACAGTACCTGATGAGCCTTTCTTTTTCAACTCTTGAGGTTGATGCGTTTCATTTTTGAATTGACGATTTTTTTGACATCCTCACCGCCGTAAACGGACGGTGATTCCCAAACCTCACGATTTAGGTTTCTGCTTCTTTCCCTTGCGGGGTTCCGCACCTGCCTTAACAGATTTACTCTGTTCTGGTCTTATGGTCGCTCTACAGACTGACA
>NZ_JASJFE010001012.1:0-9325 GCF_030067735.1 Microcystis sp. M53598_WE2
AATATGGTGAAAAATCCTAAGCTTGCTAAATCTATTCAAGATGCGAGTTGGTCAATGTTCACCGATTGGCTAGACTATTTTGGGAAAATACACGGGAAGTTTGTGGTAGCGGTGAACCCACAATACACTAGCCAACAATGTTCTAGTTGTGGTAATATTGTCAAGAAAACATTATCTGTAAGAACTCATGTTTGTTCTTGTGGGTGTGTCTTGGATAGAGACGAAAACGCCGCTATAAACATTCTCGCACGGGCAAATACTGTCGGGCGGACAGAAATTCAAGCCCTCGGACAGACTACCCACTGTCTATTAGGTGAAAGCTTAGTAGATAAGGTAACTGGATGAACAGGGAATCCCGAAGCGCTTAGTGCGATGGGAGCGTCAATTTAGGTATCCCGTCGAGTATTTTCGCTAGACTGGAAAATAATGCACCTCGGCTAGACAAAATCCTATGGTAAAGCTGCTCGAAAATCCTCTCCGAGTGGGATTGCGACAAGAAAGAACCCCAGAACCCCTAATTTTAGTCATTTTTGGGGCATCGGGAGACTTAACCCAAAGAAAACTGGTTCCTGCTCTCTATCAACTGAAACGGGAAAGACGACTACCGGCCGAATTAACCATCGTCGGTACAGCGCGCCGAGAGTGGAGTCATGATTATTTTCGCCAACAGATGCGCCAAGGCATCGAAGAATTTTCCGACGGGATTGGCAGTGAGGAATATTGGCAAGACTTCGCCCAAGGGTTGTACTATTTCCCCGGCAACATGGACGATCCGGAAAGTTACGCCAAAATGAAAGTCTTTCTGGAAGAATTAGACGGAATCCGGGGAACCCGTGGCAATCGAGTCTTTTATCTAGCGGTTTCTCCTAATTTCTTCCCTCCCGGTCTTAAAAACCTTGGCGCGGCGGGAATGCTGAAAGACCCAATTAAACACCGCTTAGTGATCGAAAAACCCTTTGGCAAAGACCTCAGTTCTGCCCAAGTTCTCAATCGAGTCGTACAAGAGGTTTGTCAGGAGAACCAAGTTTATCGCATTGACCACTATTTAGGCAAGGAAACCGTCCAAAACTTATTGGTGTTCCGATTTGCTAACGCTATCTTTGAACCCCTCTGGAATCGTCAATTTATCGATCACGTCCAGATTACCGTGGCCGAAACCGTGGGAGTGGAGGAGCGGGCCGGATATTACGAAAAATCGGGAGCTTTGCGGGATATGGTGCAAAATCACCTGATGCAGTTATTCTGCTTAACGGCGATGGAAGCACCCAACGCTATTAACGCCGATAGTGTCCGTGGCGAAAAAGTCAAAGTCCTGCAAGCGACTCACCTGGCCGATATTAATAACCTGGAAAAATCCGCCATCCGCGGCCAGTATAAAGCCGGTTGGATGAAAGGAAAACCCATTCTGGGCTATCGGCAAGAACCGGGGGTTAATCCCGAATCGACCACCCCCACCTACGTGGCCATGAAATTAATGGTAGATAACTGGCGTTGGCAGGGTGTCCCCTTCTATCTGCGTACGGGTAAACGTCTGCCGAAAAAAGTTTCCGAGATTGCCATCCAATTCCGCAATGTGCCGTTATTAATCTTCCAATCGGCAGCCCAACAAACTAATGCAAATGTACTGAGTCTCCGGATTCAGCCTAACGAAGGTATTGCCCTCCGTTTTGAGGCGAAAATGCCGGGGTCAGAATTACGCACGCGCACGGTAGAAATGGACTTTAGTTATGGTTCCTCCTTCGGTGTTGCCAGCGCTGATGCCTATAATCGGCTACTTTTAGACGCTATGCTAGGAGATCAAACCCTATTTACCCGTTCTGACGAGGTAGAAGAAGCATGGCGCATCGTTACTCCCGCTCTCGCCGCTTGGGACGCTCCCTCTGATCCCGCCTCCGTACCCCAATACGAAGCGGGTACCTGGGAACCCACAGAAGCGGAATTTCTCCTTAACCGCGATGGCCGTCGTTGGCGACGACTCTAAAACAGTGAACAGTAATCAGTAATCAGTGAGCAGTAAACTAAAAACTCACATCTGATAACTGATAACTGATAACTGATAACTGATAACTGATAACTGATAACTGACATGACTACCCAAAGCCCCCCCATTGTCTCCCTGCAAGCACCGAAAGATGTTTCCATCGATGTGATCGAGCAGGAACTGCGCGATATCTGGCAATCCTATAATAATAATGAGGATGGTATGGCCGCCACCCGGGCCACCACCTTTAGCTTTATTGTCTATGAACCCGACGCAGTACAGGAATTGTTAACCCTTCTCGGCTATTACACCGGCCCGATTGATGGTATTGCCGGTCCGCGGACTCACGCCGCCATCAAAGTCGCCCAGAAGGACCTAGAACTAGAAGTAACTGGGCTTTCTAGCGATGAATTTGTCGCTCGGTTAAGGGCGGCCTGGGAAGCGGAAAAAAACGCCGAGGATGGGGCTAATCATCGTCAATACGCCGCCGATTTGGATGCGATTGGGGTGGCAGATGCGATCGCTGCTTCCAATCCCTGTCGCATTATTACCCTCTGTCCCACCGCCGAGGCCGATGAAGGGGTAAAAGCCTCTGTTTCTGCCTATTGTCCCGTCAACAAACGTAGTCAGAACACTTTAGTTTGCTGTGAATACGTCACTTTAAGCGGCACAGCGGAAGCCTTGGAACGAATTGGCGGCATTATTTCCGAGTTAACTATTCCCAGTTTGCCCAAATTTCTCTGGTGGAAAGCCAGTCCGGATGCGGAATATGGACTATTTAAGCGTCTGGCCAGTCAATGTGATACGATTATCGTCGATTCCAGCACTTTTCGGGAACCGGAAACGGAACTGCTGCAAGTGGGGGATTTATTAGCAACAGATGTACCATTAGCTGACCTGAACTGGAGTCGTCTCGCTCCTTGGCAAGAACTAACCGCCGAGGCTTTTGATCCACCGGAGCGCCGGGATGCTATTCTGGAAGTCGATCGCATCACTATTGATTACGAAAAGGGCAATCCTTGCCAAGCTTTTATGTTCCTCGGTTGGATGGCCAGCCGGTTACAATGGCGACCGGTGGGATATAGTCACCGGTCGGGAGATTACGCTATTCATCGGATTAGCTTCCTCGGTCAGGACCAGCGTTTAATTGAGGCGGAATTAGCCGGTGTTCCCGTGGCCGATTGGGGTGAGGTACAAGGGGATCTGATTAGTATTAAACTCACTTCTACTAATCTTCAGGCTGATTGTTGTACGGTAATTTGTTCGGGAACTACTGGCTGTATGCGGATGGAAGCTTCGGGAGGGGCCCAATCTTGCCGCGTTGAACAAGTGTCCCATCTGGAAGACCAAAAAACAGAAACTCTGCTAGGTAAACAGTTACAGCGTTGGGGCCAGGACGTGCTTTATCAAGAAAGCATGAAAGTCACTAGCGCTATCCTCAAATTATCCCAACCGGATTAGCAAATTAGCGATAATAATCCCACCCACTTTGAAGAGACCTTGTTAACAAGGTCTCTCGATATTTATACAGCAGTCAGCACCTGATTAAAACCGATAATTATAAGTAGGTAGGCGTTAAAAATTATCAGACACCCCCCTTATCAAGGGGGGCAGGGGGGATCGAACCTAAAATCCATTTTTAATTTAATTATAACCAGCTACTTACCTTTTCAGAAAACAGGTTATCATAAAAACAGAGCTTTGCTTTCAAGGGGGCAATATGGTCGCAACCACTGAGAAACGCTACACAGTCGCAGAATACTTTCAACTAGAGGAAACTGCCACCGACAGACACGAGTATCGAGATGGAGAAATTATTATTATGACTGGGGGAACTCCTAACCATAATCGCATTGCGGGAAATTTTTATAGAAGATTTCCCTTAACTATCCAGAATCAAGCCTATGATATATTTATCACCGATCTACGCTTGGCAATACCCGCCTATAATATGTACACCTATCCCGATATTATGATCGTTAAGGGAGAACCAATTCTTGAAAGAGGACGCACCGATACGATTACCAATCCACAGGTGATTATCGAGGTTTTATCAAAATCTACTCAAGACTATAATCGGGGTGATAAGTTTAAATTTTATCGCTCTCTTAATAGTTTTGAAGAATATATTTTAATCGATCAATATGGTTATTATATAGAACAGTTTCATAAAAGAGGCGATCATTGGGCATTTCGGGATTATCACGCTCAAGAAGCGATTTTAACTTTGTTTTCTCTAGATTTTCAAATATCCCTGACAGATTTATATCAGCGGGTGGATTTTACCGCAATTGAAGTATCCTAGTGGCTCAACTATTTATGGTTTGCCGCAAAAGTCCTGGTATGATTAACTCCCAATCCAACTTTAAAAACCCACTCCCTAATTCATAAAAAAAGGTGGGGCAACACCCACCTTGTTTAAACCTGAGATATTAGCGATAATTAGGCTTCATCGAGGGCGGCAATACCGGGTAAAACCTTCCCTTCGAGTAATTCCAAACTAGCGCCACCACCGGTGGAAATATGGCTCATTTTTTCCGCCACTCCCACTTTTTCTACCGCCGCTACCGAGTCACCACCACCGATAATGGTAGTTGTACCCGTAGCAGTTAAATCGGCTAAAGTGTGAGCGATCGCATCTGTACCCGCCGCAAATTTATCGAACTCGAACACCCCCATGGGGCCATTCCAGAGGACAGATTTACAGTTAGATAAAGCTTCTTGGAAAACTTTAACTGATTCAGGTCCAATATCCAATCCCATCCAACCATCGGGAATATTTTCGACCTTGACGATTTGGGACTCGGCATCTTTATCGAATTTATCCGCTAACACCACATCGGTAGGAAGGAGGAATTCCACTCCTTTTTCTTTAGCTTTCGCTTCCAGGGATTTGGCTAATTCCAGTTTGTCCTCTTCCACCAAAGACTTACCAACACTTAAACCGCGGGCCTTGTAGAAAGTAAAGATCATACCGCCACCGATGAGCAGTTTATCGCACTTTTCCAATAAAGTTTCGATCACGCCAATTTTACTAGAAACCTTAGAACCGCCGATAATCGCCGCTAGGGGACGTTGGGGAGTTTCAATAGCTGCTTGTAGGTAGTTTAATTCTTTTTCAATCAAATAACCCGCCACCGAGGGGCTGAGATAGTGGGTAACGCCTTCCGTAGAAGCGTGGGCGCGGTGGGCGGTACCAAAAGCATCATTAACGTATAAATCGGCGTTAGCGGCTAATTTTTTGGCAAAATCGGGATCATTTGCCTCCTCTTCACCGTGGAAACGCAGATTTTCTAAAAGGGCCACTTGACCGTTAGACATTTGACTAATCGCTGCCGTCACTCCCTCACCAATACAATCGGGACACATGATTACTTCTTGGCCCAATAATTCCGAGAGACGTTTAGCTACAGGGGTCAGACGCAAATTTTCTTTAACTTGACCGTCGGGGCGACCCATGTGGCTGCATAAAATAACCTTAGCCCCTTTTTTGATTAAATCCTCAATCGTTGGTAGTGCCGCCCGAATGCGGGTATCATCGCTGATTGCCCCGGTGGCTTTGTCCATGGGAACGTTAAAATCGACCCGGACTAAGACCCGTTTGCCCGCTAAATCAGCTTCTGTTAAATTCGCTACTGTTTTTTTTGGCACAGCCCATAACCTCCTAGATTGCTTACCGTACAATAAAGATTAAATCAGGGTATCGCTACTTGCGGCAATTACTTTGACAAAGATTATTTCAGATTTGGGGATCAGTTTTGCAGTTCTAAGACTGATTTGCCCAGAAAAATTTGATTGGAGAGACTTGCTAATTATGTTTGAGACGATTTTATTTCCCATCGACCACAGCCGCGAAAGTCGTGACGCGACCAGTAGTGTGATCGAATTAGTCAAAATCTTTGACAGTCGTTTGATCCTGTTGTCGGTGGTGGAAACGACACCCACCGGAGAAATTGCCCCCGACGATAAGATGAGTTCGATCGAAGCGGTGGATCGATTGTTACAATCGGCGCGGGCGATTTTCGCCCAAGCTGGCATCAATGCGGAAATGATTGAAAGGGAGGGAATGCCTTCTTTTGTCATCTGTGATGTGGCCGATGAAATTAATGCCGACCTGATCGTTATGGGTTGTCGCGGTTTAGGATTAACCAGCGAAGGTGTGTCCGAAAGCGTCACCACTAAAGTTATTAACCTTGCCCCCTGTCCAGTGTTGATTATCCCTTAATCAGTGAGCAGTGAGCAGTGAGCAGTGAGCAGATGTGAGTTTTCAGTTCACTGTTTACTGTTTACTGCTCACTGAAAAAAAGCTCCCCACTCCCTTCTCCCGAGAGAAATGTAACGAATTGTGAGAGTTTCAGCCGTCAACCCTTGAAAACTCGATCGATGGGGTTGCTTGAAGTAATTCTTAGGCCTAAAGTGTAATCTTAAAGTTTTATGATCAATTTTCCTGTTGATCGGAAAAAGGAGAACTCAAACACAATGGCTGAAACTGGATACAAACAGGTGGTGACACCCTACAATGATGATCCGTTCATTGGTCATCTAGCTACCCCCATTTCCGCTTCTGGTTTTACCAAAGCTTTTATTGGTAACTTACCTGCCTATCGTCCCGGTCTAGCTCCGATTCTGCGCGGTCTAGAAGTGGGTATGGCCCACGGTTATTTCCTCGGTGGTCCCTGGGTTGTCCTGGGCCCCTTGAGAGACTCCGAATATGCCAATATCGGCGGCTTAATCCCCGCTTTAGCCATGGTTCTTTTGGCTACGGGTTGTTTAGCTAGTTATGGTCTTGTCTCTTTCCAAGGTAAGGCCGCTAGTAATGATCCGCTGAAATCGGCGGAGGGTTGGAGTCAATTCGCCGCCGGTTTCTTTATCGGTGGTATGGGTGGCGCTTTTGTGGCCTATTTCCTCCTAGAAAATCTTGGTGTCGTTGATGGCATCATGCGCGGGGTTTTTAATCAATAATTAACCCTTTTTCTACCTGTTATCATTTCCTTATTTTTTTACTAGGAGCGTTTGACATGACTGGTGACTACGCAGCTTCTTATCTGCCTTGGATTTTAATCCCGATCGTCTGTTGGTTAATGCCAGCCGTGGTTATGGGTTTGTTATTTATCTATATCGAGAGTGAATCCTAATTTAGCTCTAGGATTCCTACAATTAAGAGCTTGAAAATTAGCTATTTGATAGTTAGTTTTCAAGCTCTATTTTCTGAGGAAAAAAGAAAAAATTGACCAGATGAAAATGGGTAAAACCCTACACCCCACACCCTACACCCCACACCCCACACCCACAAAAAACTTTTTGCCGCAAACCCCACTTATAAAGCGGTTAGATAGCGGATTTTTTCCAACAATAGGGAGGGTTGAATGGGTTTGAGGAGATAGTCGTCAATGCCATGACGACCGAGAAAATTAACGCTGATTTCAGGGGTATCATTCAAGATTAGCACTTTACTGGCTTGAGTTTGGCGGGATTTTTTTAAAAGATGACAGAGATGATATATATCTGGCATTTTTCGATCGACAATTATAATACTTGGCTGCACGATCTCAATTTTTTTGATAGCGGAGACACTATCGATTAACCAAATAACTTGATAATGTGCCACCATCAATAACTCACAAATAAGATTGGCGATTTCTTCGTCACTTTCAATCAAAACTATAGTGGGATGGTGGTGATTAAAATGGGGATTATTATCCGAGGGTTGGGGTTTGGGGGGCTTTTGTTGAGGTAAACGGACGGTAAAGATGGAACCTTTATCTAAGCAAGATTCTACCTCGATCGTGCCGCGATGGAGTTCCACTAATTGTTTAGTTAAAGCCAGTCCTAATCCCATACCACCATAACGACGTTTGCGGGAGCCATCCAATTGGGTAAATTTTTCAAACAGAAGCGGTATTTTTTGAGCAGGAATGCCGATGCCCGTGTCCTCTACCTGAAAAATGACCTGACTGCCTTCTTTCCACAGTCTCAGCGTGACAGCACCCTGTTCGGGGGTAAATTTCAGGGCATTTTTTAACAAGTATAAAAGTATCTGCTGAACTCGATCATAATCGGCGTAAAAATAATGCTCTTTTTCGGTAATTTTCATCTCTAAAATCAGATTAATTTCTTTAATTTCTGCCTCCATTTTAATAATTTCTAAAACATGATTACAGAGATATTTTAGCGAAAATTGTTTAATATCTAAAACAGCTTTCCCCGCCGAAACTTGCGAGAAATTAAGCAAGTCATTAATTAATTCTAATAGTTTATTGCCGTTATCCTGAATAACTTTTAGATAGTGTTTTTGTTTGTCGGGGGGTAAAAAATTATTGGCTGCCGAGCATTTTTGCAGGGTACTGGACAAACCGATAATACAAGTTAGGGGAGTTAATAACTCATGACTAATATTATTTAAAAATTCACTTTTGCAGAGGTTAGCGGCTTCTGCGGCCATTAAAGTATCTTGTAATTCTTGGGTTCTTTCTATTACCCGGCGTTCAAAAATATCTTTTTGTTCCTGTACTTGAGAATATAATTGCGCTTGATAGATAGCGATGGCGAGATGTTCACCAATCTGACCTAAAAATTTCTTTTCTTGCGGCAACCATTGGCGTTTTTCTTGACATTGATGGGCAATTAATAAACCCCACAATTCTTCTTGTACCACAATCGGGGCGATTAATTTTGATTGCACTTGGTGTTGTCGCAAAAATTCCGACAAACAGAAGGAAGAAGAATAGTTAGCATCCACATCATCTACGGCCAGAATTAATCCTTGACGGTACTTTTCTTTGTATTGGGGAATATAGGAAAAACAATCGTCTTCGGGGGTTAAATTTAACACCGAATTTATCTGTTCAGAAATGCGCGACTCGGAAGTTATTTTTCCCTTTACCTCACTGGTACTGGGAAAAAATTGATAAATTAACAATCGGTCCACTTGCAGAAACTCTCGCGCTTCCCTGACTACGGTTTCCAGAATCACCGGTAACTCCAGACTCTGACGCATTTGGGTGATGACTTGGTTTAATAATCTTTCCTGTTGGATTTGTTGGGATAGGGCAGCTTCTACTGGTTGACAAACGGAGAAGATGCGGGAACAATCTCTATCAGCAGACGGAGAAGAAATTATCGAGAGAATTTTGACTAAAATTTTATTTTGAAAACTGCTGACATTAATGGATAGAGGCAGATTTAAAATTTGATAACCCTGCTGAATTTTTGGGTTGTGGAGAGACTTGACGGACAGTCCTTGCAGAAAATTTTTAATCGTGTTCGCTTCAAAACTAATGCGGACTTCGTACTGAAAATTATGCCCTTGGGGACTGGCTAACAATAAAGCTTGTAGGTCAGTGG
>NZ_JASJFE010001044.1:0-1456 GCF_030067735.1 Microcystis sp. M53598_WE2
ATAATTTAATAAGTTTAAATAACCTGTTTTGATTTTATCTAACAATTCTTTTTCTTGTTCAGAGATTGCTTCTAGGTCTTGCTGCCATTCCCCAAAAAAATGCTTATCTTCTATAAACTGTAGTTGAAAATGATTAATTAAATTTCTAAGAGTGACTTCTTTTGCTTGTAAAAATTGAACCATATTTACCACCTTAATTAAGACTTACGTTAACTGAATTGATAGCCGCAAACACGCACCCTGCGCCCAAACAATCCCTACGCCCAAAACCCATCCTAACCCTCCAGCAAACCCCGCACCTCCTCAATCCCAATCCTCAAAATATCAGCCACAGCAACGAAAATATCCTCATCAAACCGGGTTCGTAGCGATCGTGAATTGGGATTCTTAGTTATTTTAATAAGATTATTTCAATTTGATCAGGTTAACGGTAAATGAATAATTTGGTTTTCATATTCATTGTCAAAAGAGCCTTTAGCAATTACAATTAATTCTAACAAATTATCACCAACACTTAAATCTTGATTGAGAATAAAAATTCCAGGAACATGACGATTTTGCCTGAAGTGAGCTATTAAATGAACGGGCATAGAGGCACGATTATTTGTCACTAAAATAAAACCCATTACCTCACACCAAATCAAAATTTCTGGATCTAATGTACCTAATTTTGGTGTATCTGGTTCACCAACTACTCGAACAATGATTTCTGGTTCTCGGCGACGCAATTGTTGAGGATACACCGAATTAACATTTTCATCAATTAAATATTTCAGTGTCATTAGCTTTCTGCTTGGCTGTTATTTCAGCTTTCAATTTTCTCAGTCGTTCAACCACAGGCGGAGGATTTTTTCGCTGTTCTTCTCGCATTTTTCGCCCCCATTCTAGCCAGTCGGCGATATATTGGCTCACTTTTTCTTTTTCATGAAGATAATAAAGAATCGTCGCATATACCTGTTCGAGGGTTAAAGACGGATAAGTATTGGCAATTTCTTCGGGAGTTCTCGCTTGGTAAATAAAATCGTATAAAATGGTTTCAATACCGATGCGGGTTTCTTTTAGTCGGATATCGTTAGGGGCAAGAAAATTAAAATAGTCTTCGAGTTGCATGAGTTATCCTAATTGAAGATTCAAACTTAACTTTATTTTTTAAGTAAAATTGTTATCTTAATTATACTTGATCGTTGCCGAATAGTGCGATCACGTTGGGTTCTTAATTATTGACCTCTCCCCTGAACCCTATCCTACAAGGAAAGGGGAGAGAATTTAGCGAAGAGAGCTTCGACTACAAACTGGGTTTGTTGTCAAGGCTCTCGCCCGAACAAGTTTAACCTGTTTTCTTTAGATAGTGAGGAGCTAAATGGACATAACCCTATTGCCCAAATTGGGTAACTTATCTAGAATAAGTATATGAAGAGAGGAGGAGACGTGATGGAGTATCAGAATTTTTCGCTCA
>NZ_JASJFE010000729.1:0-6743 GCF_030067735.1 Microcystis sp. M53598_WE2
CTCAATAACAGATATTCGCGAATCTCAAAAAAGTTATCCCAAGGAATATAGGGTTGATTTTCCGCTTGCAGATAATCGATTAAACGATCCCTAGCAAAAACTAGATCGGCCCTTCTAGCCATGGTAATATCGGTAACGGAATCACCGATCGCAATAGTTTCTACTCCCGAATATTTAGCCATAATCAAGGCTTTAGCCACTAATTCCGTCTCATTTTCCCAATCGGAATGAACTTGCAAATATTCCCCTTGAGTATGAAGATTGACCCCATAAATTGCCGTCACCTTATCTAATAGTCCCTCCCGTTTTAAGACCGTTTCAATCATGCCTTGGATGCCACCGGAGATAATAATAAAAGGGATGGATTGCTCCTGTAAAAAAGCGAGGAATTCGGCTAATCCGGGGCGAATTGGCTTGCTTTCGGCATAGGCGAGAATATCGGCGTATTTTTGGCTCGGTATCGACTCTAGCAGTTG
This sequence comes from Microcystis sp. M53598_WE2, assembly GCF_030067735.1. Taxonomy (NCBI): domain Bacteria; kingdom Bacillati; phylum Cyanobacteriota; class Cyanophyceae; order Chroococcales; family Microcystaceae; genus Microcystis; species Microcystis sp. M53598_WE2. The sequence goes on from NZ_JASJFE010000729.1 coordinate 477, forward strand.
ACGAACACCCCGGCGCAGAGTCAGAGTGCGAGCGTACATTTGGGGCATAATTTGGGCCGATAAATCGGGGGCGAATTCTTTGAGCATACCCGCAAAAGTTTCCACGGCGGTGATAGTGCCATCAAAGTCACAGAAAACAATTTTACTCATGGGGTGACAAAATATCTGAAATTGGATATAATCGAAGGTTATGATTAATTTTACAGAGATTATCCGACTCTAGAGCTTCAACCCCCATGAAATCCTATCTCGCCGCCGCCATTCAAATGACCAGTCAGCCGGATTTAGAGAAAAATCTCGCTGCCGCTGAAGAGTTGATCGAACTTGCCGTGGGTAAAGGGGCGGAATTAATCGGTTTACCAGAAAATTTCGCCTTTATGGGGGCAGAAAGCGATAAAATCGCCCAGTCCGAGACTATTGCTCTCAAAGCCGATAAATTCCTCCGCACCATGGCCCAACGGTTTCAAGTAACTATTTTAGGGGGTGGTTTTCCCGTGCCGGTGACGGGTATTCCCGATAAGGCTTATAACACCGCTATTTTAGTTGATGCCAACGGTGCGGAATTAGCCCGTTATCAAAAAGTCCATCTCTTTGATGTCAATGTCCCGGATGGTAACACCTATCAGGAATCGAGTACAGTCATGGCAGGGATCGATTTACCGCCGATTTATGGCTCCGATAGCTTGGGCAAAATTGGCCTCTCGATTTGCTATGATGTGCGTTTTCCCGAACTCTATCGCTATTTATCGCAGCAAGGAGCCGATGTTTTATTTGTACCTGCGGCGTTTACAGCTTTTACAGGGAAAGATCATTGGAAAGTTTTGTTACAAGCGCGAGCGATCGAGAATACTTGTTATATAATAGCTCCCGCTCAAACGGGCAATAATTACGAACGCCGTCACACCCACGGTCACGCTATGATTATCGATCCTTGGGGTGTGGTTTTAGCCGACGCGGGGGAAGAAGCGGGAGTGGCAATTGCCGAAATTAATCCCCAACGTCTGCAACAGGTGCGACGACAAATGCCTTCCCTGCAGCATCGTGTTTTTGTTTAAAATTCGATTCGACAATTTTGTTGATAAAAACGCCTAATTTTGGGATTTAACTCGGTTTTTTCCCGTAACATTGCTCCCTGATAACAAGGGCCGAATCCAAAACCTAATTAGGGTTCTTCGGTTTGTCTTATGCAATGTACAGGGTTATAAGGAATTAAACTCTTATAGAGAAAGACATTTGGCGATTTTTGTTAATTGTTTTCGATCTAGAGCGAACTAATCAATTAAATCTCTTGCCAGATAAGGATTTAGTCTATTTATGCCCCCCGATCGAACCATACTAAGTAACTAAGAACCTTAAAGCCAACCTAAAACGGCGGGGTTTCAGCCCAAAATTTTCGATGATGTTGTTTAATTTGATCGTAACCTATTGTAGGTAGAATATACACTTTAGTTATTATTAATATGGTGATTTTTTTATCTTGGCAGCATGAGGGAACAAAGAAATGCTATATTTCTATTAGCACCGTTGCCAAAATCTCTGGAGAGTTGAGTTACTAATATGGTTAAAATTATCGGTCGTCAATCCTTGGGAAGAAAACCCGTTTACGATATTGGTGTGGAGAAAGATCATAATTTTTTGCTGGGCAACGGGTTAATTGCCTCCAATTGTTTTAATAAATCTCACTCCACTGCCTACGCTTACGTCACCTATCAAACTGCTTATTTAAAAGCTAATTATCCTGTGGAATATATGACAGCGTTACTAACTGCTAGTAGCGATAATCAGGATAAGGTGGAAAAGTATCGAGAAAACTGTCAGAAAATGAATATCGATGTCGAACCTCCCGACATCAATCGCTCGCAAAAACATTTTACCCCGATTGGGCGCAAAATTCTCTTTGGTTTGTCCGCAGTTAGAAATCTGGGAGAAAATGCGATCGAGGCTATTTTAAAAGCCCGGGAAGCAACGGGAGGAAAGTTTACTTCCTTAGGGGATTTTTGCGAGCGTGTTGATTTACGAGTAATCAACAAAAGAGCTTTAGAAACGCTAATTTATTGTGGTGCTTTTGATAAAATTCAACCTAATCGCCATCAATTAATTGAAGATTTAGAATTAGTAGTTGCTTGGGCGCAAAAACGCACCAAAGAGAAAGAAAGTGGTCAAATGAATATTTTTGATATGCTAGGAGGTAGCACAGAAAATAAACAAGAATCCGAGTTTGAACAGTCTCCCAGTGCAACCGCAGTAGAAGATTTTTCCCTACAGGAAAAGTTAAAACTGGAAAAAGAACATTTAGGTTTTTATGTTTCCGAACATCCTTTAAAAGCTTTACAAAGAGCCGCTCAAGTCCTATCTCCTATCAATTTAGCTGACTTAGAAGAACACAAAACCAGAAAAAAAGTTAGTGCAATTGTCCTATTAAATGCCGTCAAGAAAATTATGACCAAAAAAGGGACTCCCATGGCTTTTTTAACCCTAGAAGATGCCTCGGGACAATCGGAAGCGGTGATTTTTTCCGATAGCTACGAACGTCTGCAAAAATTATTAGTGGAGGAAGCAACTTTAATGGTGTGGGGAAAAGTTGATCGCCGAGATGATCGGGTACAATTAATTATCGAAGATGCGGAACCGATCGAAACCATTAAAATGGTGATGGTTAATTTATCGCTGCAAGATGTCGTCAACCAAAATCGTCAAAATCTTCTTAAAAGTATTCTGCAATCGGGAGACAAACAAAAGGCAAAAGTTCCCGTTATTGCCACCATTGGTGCGGGAACTCAGCGTCAATTTGTACGTTTAGGACAAAACTATTGGGTAGAGGATGACAATTCGGTGGTAGAGTCTCTAAAAGTTGCCGGTTTTCTGGCTAATTCTGCACCTCTGATTAATCATTAAATGCTAACTGGCAATCACCCAAGAGCCATGGCTGCGCCAATATTGTTCCTGTAAAACCTTTTCGATTTCCTGTTTCGATAATAATTCTCTTTCGACCCACAAATCAAGACAAATATGGATTTTGATCACCTCTTTGACACTATTGCTACTCTTGTCCTCCATCATTCTCCTAGTGGAATGGAAACGGAAATCGATCGCTTTTTACTAGAACGCTTTCAAGAGTTAGGATTAGAAACATGGCAAGATCAAGCGGGAAATGTCATCGGCAAAATTAGAGGACGAGATTCGACCAAAAAAATGGCTATTACTGGTCATAAAGACGAAATTGGTGCTATTATCAAAGTAATTAATCCCGATGGTACTCTGCAAATTCGCCAACTCGGGGGAGCTTTTCCTTGGATTTACGGAGAGGGAGTGGTGGATATTATCGGTGATAAAGAAACCAGATCGGGGATTCTCTCCTTTGGTTCCCGTCATATTTCCCATCAATCCCCGCAAAAAGTGCAGCAGGAAAACACTCCCGTCACCTGGGAATCCGCATGGATAGAGACGAAATTGACTCCAGAAGAATTAGACGCTTGCGGGGTGCGCGTCGGTAGTCGAGTCGTGGTGGGAAAACACCGAAAACAACCCTTGCGACTAAAAGACTACATTGCCAGTTATACCCTCGATAATAAAGCTTCCGTGGCGATTCTTTTGGCATTAGCAGCCAGAGTAATTAACCCCGCAGTGGATATATATCTGGTTGCCTCAGCTAAGGAGGAGGTAGGAGCCTTAGGGGCCTTATTTTTTACCGCAAATAACCGCTTAGATGCTTTAATTGCCCTAGAAATCTGTCCCCTCGCTCCTGAATATCCGATTAAGGATGGTAGCAGTCCTGTGTTATTGTCTCAGGATGGTTACGGTATCTATGATGAGCAATTAAATCAAGAATTGAGAATAGCGGCTGAAAAGGCGGGAATCCCCCTACAATTAGCCATTATTAGTGGTTTTGGTAGCGATGCCTCCATTGCTATGAAATTCGGTCATATAGCTAAGGCCGCTTGCTTAGGTTTTCCCACCCAAAACACCCACGGTTATGAAATCGCCCATTTAGGAGCCATAGCTAACTGCATTAGCATATTAGAAGCTTATTGTCAACTAATTTAACCATTTTTAGCAAAAAACCAGAGCATCAATAGAACAACAGCGATCGCCAGTCCGCTAAAAACAGTATTTTTATGCTGCTCTAACTGCATGGGTGCGGGGGATTCTTCTTTTTTCTGTTTATTTGTCCCCTTTTTAAATTGCGGTGCGCTATCGGGAAGTTTCTCTAAATCGGGAATCTTCGTCATCCACTCATCTGGGCGTTTGAGACGGGGAGCTTCGATAATATAAAGCAGACGCTTGGCCTGTTCGCGAATTTGATAGATAGGATGGGTAATAAGTTGCTTACAGATTTCACTAGCTTTCTCCCCCTCTCCCAACCCTTGATGGGCAGAAATTAACCAAATTTGAATCTCACCCCCTGCTCGGGATCCTAAGGAAATTAAGGCTAAAGCCGCATTTAATTGCTGGATACTAAGACGATATTGTCCACGCTCAAAGGCACTGATGCCAGCTTGATAAAGGTCTTGAAAAGAAGGATTTTCGGCCACGGAGTCAAGATCGAGATAAATAAAATTTTACACAAGTATAGCAAAAGCTAAGAAGCAAAAGGAAACTCTCGGCCATCAGCCTTGAATCAGTGATCAGCTTTTCAGTTATCGGTAAACTGATGACTGAAAAGCTCCCCACTTCCCCATTGAGAATGAGAATCTCGGCAAAAATCCGGTACACTTTCTCCTAAACCTGCTCAAAGCTGCACAATATGAAAGAGAGGAACTATCTCTTACTAAATATACTAGCGATCTCTACCATAATAATTAGTCTAGTTTTAGGGATTGTATTGGACAAAAAAGCCGCCTTGTTGGGAATTTTCGCAGTTCCTGCCATGGTCGCTTCTTTTATCCATCCCCGTCTAGGATTATTAGCCCTAATCATCTATCTTCCCCTGAGTAGTACCGTCACTTTTGCCGTGGCGAGAGTTTTTCAGGTAAAGGGCAACTTTATTGGTGAAGAGCCATCCTATGCTCTCTACAAAATCGCCAAGGATGCCTTTTATTTCCCAGCTTTAGCGGCAATTTTACTTAAAACCAAAACTTTTAAGCAATTAAGCCCTCAAATCAAGCCTTTTCTCCTCGCGGCTTCAATTTTACTTGCCATCAGCTTGATAACTTTTCTTTTTGTCAATCTGCCCCAAGGAGCAATTGCTGTGGGAATTGTAGGATTAAAAACCCTCCTCGGTTATATTCCCCTGGTTCTCTGTGGCTACTATCTAATCAAGGAAAAACGGGATTTATTCGTGGTTAATCGGCTTTTAATCGTGATGATCCTAGTCTGTTGCGTTTTAGCTCTAATTCAATACTTCTTACTCCTCCAAGGTATCTGTCCCGATAATGAATTCCTCAATCAACTGGAAGTTCTTGCCCCAAAATCCGACAGCCAATTTTATCCGGATATTACCGACAAAGCCAGCCTGAAAGCTCAATGTTTTGTCGGCGGTTCGGTGTTGTATAATCCCGATCGAGGCTTAATTCGTCTCCCCGGCACATTTTCCGATCCTTGGCAATGGGGTTGGTTTTTAGTATCTAGTAGCGTCATCAGTTACGCCGCCAGTTTTAGTGATCCACAAAAAAGATGGCGCGTCGCTGGTTGGGTGGCAATGGTTTTAGTCTTCCTTGCGACTCTGGTTTCTGGACAAAGATTACCTTTCTTGCTAGTACCTTTGTTTTACTTGGTTCTTTTTATTGCTACTAGCAAACATAAACAAAAGTTACCATTAAAATTGGGAATCTTGGGGCTGATTTCCTTGCTTGCGGTGACGTTAAATCCCTTTGTTCAGGAAAGAGGGCTAAATTTTATCGATCGCTGGCTATATTCATCTCCCATTGACTTTGTAGTCAATCAAATCCAGTGGGCCTTAAGATATTTACAGCTTTTTGGTTTTGGTTTAGGCAAAGCCACCAGTGGCGCTCGTCATATAGTGGGAGAAGAGGCGATAAGACTAATTGAGACCTACTACGCTAAACTCCTCTACGAAATCGGTATCGTCGGTTTTATCGCTTTTATGGCACTGGTGACAATTCTCTGTATTCTCACCTTTAAAGCCTATTTAAAAGTAAAAAATGCTGCTTTAAAGCATTGGGGTCTCTGTATCTGGATTTTTATACTTTTTATTAGCTATAACCCCTACTATTATCCTCTCTCCGTCGAGCCTGTTTCTGTTTACTATTGGTTATTCGCTGGAATATTGCTAAAACTGCCGGAAATCAGCGATAAATTGGAAGATGA
>NZ_JASJFE010000062.1:0-1684 GCF_030067735.1 Microcystis sp. M53598_WE2
GCTATCCATTAGTCACATCTTTCTTAACATAAAATTTGACAAAAAGAGAAAAGTGTGCAAGATGGCTCAAGGGGGTTCTATGGGGGGACTAATTTGATGAGATAGTTTCCAAGTCTCGCTGATATCATGTAACCTTCGCAGTCCCAACCAAATAGTTTTAACACCAGGTTCACCGTCACCTTTTCTACCTAAAAACCCCCCAAGAGAAGCAATCATTCTGACCGCTTCTCGAAAGGAGGGCGGCTTTTCAGGTGGCGGACTCTTTTTCTGAATAGTGGCACACAAAGATTGCCATTCATGTTCTTCCAAAAAACTTTCACAACTCTCCTCTCCGTGTAAGCGTGCTTGATAGGTTAACCAAAGTAATCTCCAAGCTACAATTGAATAGGTAGCTAAGGCCATCTCAATTCTACGACCCGTTTCTAATTGCAGTTTTTCTAATCCACAACCACTTTTTAAAACAAAATGATAGCGTTCTATTAACCAGCGATAACTATACCAGCGCACACAGGTTATCGCTGATTCAAAGCTACTAATGTCTAGGCTAGTTAAGAGGAGCCAACTGATAGGATTAACTCCAGGACGCGGATTTTCTTCTTCAGCTAAAATTACCTGTAATTTGACCGGTTGACGAGGGTTCGCTTTCGAGTGATGCTTAGGTACTTGTATTTCAAAACTGGCAAATCTAACTGTTAGTTTAGCTAGTCTAGCCTCGTGATTAGGATTGCGTTTTACTTGCACATCTAGGCTACCACAGGCTTTTATTTCTCTGATGGATTGATGTAAATATTTAGGCTCTGGATGCCCTGACTTTTGCTTGTCTTCGAGATAGTTAACTTTTCGGTTATGAGTTCCTCGGATTAATAAATGAGAGTTAGGACTTCTTGATTGGGCAAATAAATCAAATATGTCTGCCTCACAATCTCCGATTGTTACTACTTGAATTTCTTCGGGTATTTGTTGTTGTGTTTCTGATAAAGAATCTAACCATCTTTGACTTTCTTTTTCTTCGGTTTCTCTTTTTTTTCTTTGCTTGGCAATCCCTAAATTCTTTTCTTCTCTTGCCCAGACATATTGATTAATCAGTCCTAAAGGTATTCCTTCCGCTGACACTCCTAAGGTGGTATGAACTTTGAGACCAAAGGATTTTTTATAATCTAGATAACCCATTCCTTTTTTGGCTTTTTGGGTCGTAAAGTCTAAACTTGTTGTGTCTTGCACTGCCAAAACTATTGGATGTTCTTTGATTCTTTCTACTGTACTTTTAGCTTGGGCGGCAATTATATCTGAGGGGTGAAAATAGGGGGAATTCCAAAAGTCGTAGGTGGCACTCGCTGCGGCTAGATTTCCCGAAGCTTGTGGCACACTTGTACTAGGTTGACTGGCCAAGTTTTCTACGATACTGATTAACCTTTTCTTTCTTCTGGTGTCCCCTAGGTCTGCATACTGTAATTCTTGGGCTGCCCATTTCTCCATTTTTTTGCTTACCTCCACCTTAATTCCTTCTTTCAAAACTATACCTATCAATCGTTTCCCCTTTTTTTAAGTTTCTTCTCTTTTTGTTAAGAAAGATCCGACTAATGGATAGCTTGATAAGGGGGGGCAGGTGGGGTGTGGGGTTTTACCGATTTTCATCGGGTAAATTACCTAATTTTCAGGGAAAAAGTCCAGGGATTTTCCCCCC
>NZ_JASJFE010000738.1:0-6111 GCF_030067735.1 Microcystis sp. M53598_WE2
AAGTCTTGATCATCCATACTTTTGCTAATAAACATAGCCAAAGTATAGATGATTTCCTGACCTAAGATCACATTTTATTCTTTTTTCCACTTCCATCTAAAAATTGAGAAAAAAGCCTAACCTTCCATTATACCATAAAAAAATTATGCAAGAGGTCTAATCTGATAACTGATAACTGATCACTGAAAGGGAAATTGCCGACGACGACGATACCAAGTTCCCACACCTACTAACAGAGCAATGAGGGTAAAAGCCACCATCAGTGGCAATATATCGCCTTTTCCTAAAGATTTTAAACCCGCACCCATCATGACAAAGGGTAAAATTCCGGGGACAGTGCCTAATAAAGTACCGATCAAATAATCGCGAAAACGGATAGAAGTTAATCCCGCAACAAAGTTAACGATACCGTAGGGAATAATCGGTAATAGACGGATAGCAAACATATAAAATAGGCCGCCTTGCTGCATTTCTGCATCGATCGCTTGCCATTTTCCCTGAAATTTTTTGGCGGTATATTCCCGGCCAATAGTACGAGTAAAAGCAAAGGCAACTATAGCGGCCACCAAAGCGGCGATCGTTGTCCAAACTGTTCCCATAACTACCCCAAAGATAGCCCCACCACTGAGGTTTAAGGGGGTAGAAGGCAGAATTAAAATTGTCCCGATCGTATAGAGAATAATATACAAAATGGGGGCTATAATTCCCATTTGTTTTAACCAGATCTGTAATTGTTGGGAGTCGATACCACCGATCAGATAAACTCCGATCGCCGTGGTGATAATACAAATTACGGTTAGGATAATGACACTACTTTTAGTTTTAGACATTTAACGGCAATTTTGGGCTAAGTTCGGGTTGCAAAACATAAGATGCAGCCGGGGGCTATATTTCCCTGTTGCCAAAAATATAGCAGAAATCGGCATAGGATCGATATCGATCTCAATATTAGCGGGCTGCCCTATCTGTCCCCAAGTTACCCCCGATATCGGTGTGGGTAGTTCATACTAAATCCGGTTATTAAAAATTGATTATTTATTCTCCGTTTTGCCTTTTGCCTATTGCCTATTGCCTCTCCTGATATGTAGCCTATACTCAACGGATTTAGTATCAGTTAATCTCCTCGCAAACCACGATCGAAAAACCATTGACTTTATAGTTATCGGCAATTACTGTCCCTTGATCCACAGACCAACAATTATAATCGGTTTCTGCCCAAGCGGCCGTGTCAATAATTCTTAGCCAACGATAATTATTGGATGGGGAGGGAAGACGAAAATCCACTGGCAGATGATACATATTAATTAACACCAAAAAATCGTGATCACCGACGGCACTACCATCAATTAAAAACCAAATACAGCGATCATCGGCAGTTAAATCGCTAATACCATCGGTTTTTTTAAATAAATAGGTGACATCATTACCCGCATCGAGAACCATATCGCCATAGCGGTGCTGTTTTAGTGCTATATGATTGTTTCTTAAGTGAGCAATATAAGCGGCAAAAATAAATAAAGGATTGCGTTCTTCTTGATTAGTTCCCGTGCCAAAATTATTGTGATAAGCTTCCCGATAACCGGTGGGCAGTAGATGGGGTGAACGGGTGGCAATCATATCATAATTATTCCAAGTGGCCACACTATCAATATTGTAGGGATTATTATTACCATTTTGGCTGCGGCCAAATTCATCGCCCCAGACAGTCATCGGCACACCGCGAGATAAAAATTGAATCGTCCAAAAGTTGCGTAATCTTTGGCGACGTAAGGCCTGATCGCCCCCAGAATCCCAAGAATCGTTATTATTATTGCCGCCATCGGAAGGACCAAAGGGCCAGGGAGTGAGGTTATTTTTATGGTTATAACTGACCAAATCCATCAGGGTAAAACCATCGTGGGCAACAATAAAATCGATCGATTTTTCTGGTCCGCCTTGGTCGTTAAAATTGTGATAATCTCCGTTCACCTGTTCGATGAATTTAAAAGTATTACCATCTCCCTTTAAAAAACGCCGAATTGCATCGCGATAACGGCCATTCCACTCGCCCCAACCCGTCGGGAAATTCCCCACTTCGTAACCCCAGCTATCCCAAGCTTCGGCGATCATTTCCGCATCGTATTTCTTGCCTAATTTCTCGATCTTTTCTAACAAAGTATGTTTAGGGAAGAATTGTTTTTGTTTGCCCCGATCTTCTCGTTGATGACTAGAAGGAGTTCGGCCGAGGACGGGGGCCAGATCAAAACGAAAACCATCAACTCCCATGGTTTCTAACCAATAGGTGAGGGAATCAAGAACCAGATTACAGGTGACAATATGGGAAAAGTTTAATTGATTTCCGCAGCCGGTGGCCCCATCGACTAGATAATGTTCATCGGTGAGTTGATAGTATTCCACCACATCAAAACCACCAAAACTAACAAATCCGGTGACATCGTTGCTGCCCCAATTGCCCCCTTCTCCGGTGTGGTTATAGACCACATCGAGATAAACTTCCATACCTTGGTCGTGGAAAGCTTTGACCATGGCCTTAAATTCTCTGGTGGGTCCCCCGGGGGAGCGATCATAAGCATAACGGCGATCGGGGGCGAAATAACCAAAGGTCATGTAACCCCAATAGTTACCGCTGGGGCGATCGTCAGGGTTATTATCGTTAGCGGTTTCTTGGACTGGTAAGAGTTCGATCGTGGTAAATCCTAGCGCTTTTAGGTATTTGGCCATATAGCCGGCTCCCGCATAAGTTCCCCTGTACCGGTCGGGAACGTTGGCCACTTCCTCAAAACCCCTAATTCCCTTGAGAATATCTTCTAAACGACTAGCGGAGGGGTGATTGCTTAAACCGCGTACATGGGCCTCATAAATGATCGCTTTTTCGGCACCCAGACGGGGACGAATCCCGGTAGAAGTCCCATCCGGAGCGATCACAATGCCTTTGGGCGACCATTTGCCCGTATCGTATTGCCGCTGGATCACTCCTTTGTAGTCCCCCCCTCCTGTGGCATAGATTCCAACATTTTCTCCCGCCGCGACCATGGCCGGGGTTTCAATGTCGTGGGAAAGTTCTCGCGCGTAGGGATCGAAGAGGACTTTATTGGGGTTAAAACGATGGCCGAAATCGTCCACATCTGCCCGAAAACCGGCGTTACTGTGGCCTCTTTGCCATTTTTGATCAAATTGCCAATTGGGACCCCAACAGCGAAAAGCGTAGTAGCTGCCGTGGGCAATACTGGCGATTTTTGCCCGCCACGTATCATCATTTGGGTTTTTTGTCAACCAGTAATCATACTTAGCGTTTTCTCCCGTCGGGCGATCGTAGATTTCCAGAAGAATCTGACTGGCATTTTTAGAATAGACGGCAAAGGTGACACTATCGCCCCGATAATGCGCCCCGAGGGGATAGGTGGCATCGGCCCAGAGATGGCTATCTAGGGGGGCATAATTACCAGATTGGGGATGATTTTGACCGATCGCTGGTAACATAAATTGGCGGGATAATATCGCCTTTGATGATAGACATTTTTCGCTCAAAGAAATAAGAAAAAAATCTAAAGCTTGCTCCCCCAAAAAAACCAGCTATGCAATTCCTAGTAACTGCTATAGTAATTATCTTAGAGAATCCTCAAGAGAATTATATTCTTCGGAGCAGTAGTCAACCATTTGACGTAGAGATAAATTTTCGGCTTGTAAACAACCATTTTCTCGGTGCAAGTCCCATTCAAGATAAGCTAATCTTTCTTTAATGGCTCGATTTTCTGCCGTCAGTAAACTAATTTGGGTAACTAAATCACTGACTAATTTTTCTAGATGGTGTAGATTGCTATGGGAATTATACATAATTTTTCTCTCTAAAGCCAGAATTGACAATCATCTTCTAATAAACTAGGATAAATTCCTTGTAAGCGTCGATAAGCAATAATGTCCGCTCCATACAAAGGGATAGGTAAACGGGGGTCTTTGAGAGAACCATAGTGAAGTAAAGTTAATTTTAACGTAGTGTCAACTAACTGTTTTAAGTTTCTTTGTTCTCCTAATTCATGAACTTTTAAGCGCAAGGGACGAGGAACACCAATTTGTTCAGAAACTTGGGACGTTATCAGGATAACTTCCCGATTTGATAAAGCTAAAGCTAATCCTTTGGAGGGAGCATTTATCTGTTTTTGCTGAAGATTATAAAGTCTAGGAATGCCAGTCTTATAACATTCTACGAGAATAAATTTAGCATTAATTGCTCTAGCTCTTGCCAGTAAATTTTCAACCTCCTTTCCTTGAAATTTACCATCTCTGTAAATGAGAACTGTCTGATTTTTTAGTTCAGCTTGCGGTAAACAATTTTCCAGAATCCGTTGAGGAATTTCTTCTCCCTCGGTTAAACTATCTTCTACCCGACAGCGAACAAATTCTCCCTGTTTTCCATATAGTCGCACACTTGCACAAACATTGAGACTCCCCGGAAGATTTTTTTTAGGCATCCTTCCCACATCTAAACCAATAAAATAATCGGCAATTTCTAGAGGTTCAGCAAGGACATAAGGTAAATTTCCTAATTTGGCTAGGATCCCTGGGACAACTTGATTGAGAATATTCTTATAGTTGCTCTTATCATTTAAAGTCTTCTCATAAATCATTTGAGTTATAACTCCACGACCCAGAAACTTTCTTTTAATCCACGAATATAAACTCCCTTCTTCAGTATTATCAGCATTGCGATCCTCTTGAGGAAGAAAGACTAAAGCAATATCTACAGGAATTTCTACTCCAATTAATCGATCAACTGCTTCTTCCAGTCTGGCTCTTTTTTCAAATCCTACACCTTCAACAGAGAAATTTATTTGATTCTCTGGTGGCAAAATAGTTTCAAATTTATAAAGTTTTAATCGCTTTTCTAATTGTTCTCTAAAATCTCCCACTTTCAAATTAGCTGGTTTCAGAATAGCTAAACGAATCTTACGAGCAGGATCGACATATTCTCGATGACGTTTATATACACCCCCCTTCGATAATCCTTTGATAATTTCTCTTTTTTCTCCCCTTTCTCCTTGACCAAATAAGATAGGAGTTTGCTCAATAGAAATAGAAGGAGTCCAAAATAATTCGGGGTATTCTTGGCTGTTAATACTTTTTTCTCTTAACTGAAACCCAAAGTTATTTAAAGCCTTTTGTGCCTCCTGTTTATATAACTTTAATAGTTCTTGTCGTTCAGCATAAAAGATTTTTGTTGCTTTTAATAAGTTTCCGTAATTGACTTGAAATAAACTCTCATCCTCATCTGTCACCCAGGGTTTTAAAGCTGCTAATGGATAAATATACTCCTGAGGATTTTTGCCAAATTGTACTGCAACCACTGGTTGCCCCAGATGAGCTTCTTCTAATTTTCTTCGACTAATTGAACCTGTGGCTTTTGTTAATAGATACTCTCTTTTTTCCCCAATTGTACCCGCTATTCTAATAATTTTAGCTGTCCCATTAGTTTCTATAGTTTTAACCTTTAACCCTACTAATAATTTAACAGCATCTTGTCTATAGGGGTGATTTTCATAAAATTGTTCTAAATCTCCACTATAGACAATACTACTTTCAACAGTTAAACAAATAGCTGGATCGGTGTCATTGATGATTTCTGCCCAAAAGTTAACTTCTCTCCTTACCTGTACTTGGTTTTCACTTATCTGACTATCTTTGGGAAAAACTATTGGATCGGAAAATTTACCAAATATTTTCAGAATTCTAACTGCTAATTGTGCTGTAACTAAAGCTGTTATCTGCCAGTCTTTTAGCCAATGAATAGAATAATAGTGATCGCCAATATCTTCTCGTAAAACCTCTTGAATATCTGATAAAGCTTCTTTCCACTGTTGTAGAGAAGGAATAGATTTTTCATCTTTAGCTAATACCCAAAAACAATTATCTTCAAAAATAACCACCACATCGGGAAACTTCCGACTGAATTGCCAACTAAAACGATTACCTATTTTCCTAGTAACTTGATGATTAAGCTGAAAACAATTTAAACAACTATTCTTGAGAGTTAAGGAACTAATTTCACTCAAAAATATTGGAGAGTTGGCTGTGTTAGCTGCTGTGTAATTCATGATCTAAACTTCCTTATTTGCA
>NZ_JASJFE010000258.1:0-1302 GCF_030067735.1 Microcystis sp. M53598_WE2
AAAATGACTACTTTTATCCGCTTGTATTTGCAGAAAATCTCCAGATAATTTCCCTAATTCCAGGTGCATCTCCTCCCGGAGTCGGTTGGCACTTTTGAGGGGAATAAAGCGAGTCCAAAGGGAAGGTTTAAAAAAAGAATTAGCTTTAATACTAACTATCGGTAAATTACCGAAATTGTTAGCCTCACTCACCTGACGAGCGCTTTGGTCGAGATTAAACATTTCTCTACTCATCGTCATCCAGTGTTTAGCGCGACAGAAAGAACGCTTAACTCGATGACAAGAATCTGGGGAAAAGCGACGTAATTCTGGTTTTAATAATTCAAAAACTCCCAGAACTCTCAAAACTCGGATAATGCCTAAAATTGAGCCAATAATCGACATCCAAAATCCGGAGATGAAAAATAATTTTAATGCCTTTAATGCTGGCGACATTTTCAGCATTCCTTTCTCGTGTAAACCATCGGTGAGTACCAAACCTACTACTTTTTCTGGGAACAGATGAGCATACAGTCGAACATTATAACTGCCAAAAGAATCACCAATTAAAATATAAGGCGGTTCTATTTGTGCTTGGGTTAGTAATTTATCTAATTCCTGAACAATTTGGTGGCTAGTCCGCGGATATGGACTAGGATCGCTCCAACCATAACCCGCTCGATCATAAATACAAACCCTAGCTAATTGTGACAATTCTTCTAGCAAAAAATATCCCTCAATTCCCCCTAAACTATGGTCAATAATAATAGTGGGACTAGCCTCTCCCGCTAGACAAAAATGCAGGCGATATTTACCCAGATTAATCAAATTACCCGGCGGTGCTTTTTGTTCTTCTAACCAAACAGATAACGTCTGATAAACTGTTGTCGCTACTAGGAGAATTACTCGAATTGATAAAGACATAACTACACCTCTTGTAAAAATAAAAAATTCTCTTGGTTGCTGGAGAATTAACCATGAATAATCATCAATTAAATGGTCAATTTAGCTGTGATTAAAAGAGAGCGCCAGTATTGCGGCCAAAATATAACTGGACTTCCCCCGTATAAACATACTAGCTATGGCTAAAAGTCTTACAGAGCCTGAGTTAAAGCCATATAATACTAATGGACTACTGGACACAAAATCCTGAAGTCCTTACGCAGATAGGGTTTGAGGCAAAAATTTTCAAATTTGACCTTTCGACCATTATAGCTTGTTTCGGGGCAGAAAACCATCAAAAACATGGCTACAGAGGGAATCGCTGACTCTAGAGATTAATGACACCATCTGTTACAATAAGGTTAGCGATCACTATACAGC
>NZ_JASJFE010000911.1:0-1615 GCF_030067735.1 Microcystis sp. M53598_WE2
AATGTCAAGGCAATGATTCTGAATATTTCGAGAAAGTCAACTCAGTTATACAAGCTGTTACAACCATTAGAAAAAAAGACGCTCGCAGTTATGTTGTTAAACCAGATTCTAGGGGAGCAAAGTTAAAAAAATTAGAAGATTCTATCGCTAATCTTGATGAAACTCAAAATAAGGCTGTTTTAGAAACCACTAAAGGTGTACAAAGAATCAGAGGTTTAGCAGGTTCGGGAAAAACAATTGTCTTAGCACTGAAAGTAGCTTATCTTCATGCAACTCATCCCGATTGGAATATTGCTGTTACCTTCTATACACGCTCGTTAAAGGATCAATACAAAGATTTAATTACTCGGTTTAGTTATGAGCATAAAAATTCCGAACCAGACTGGGAAAAAGTAAAAATTATTCATGCGTGGGGAAGTCCTAAGATAGAAGGAATTTATTATGAGCTATGTAAACGACATAATATTGAATATTTAGATTTTAGTCAAGCAAACAACCTAACATATTTGTTGAATGAAGACCCTTTTGAGTTTGTCTGTCAAAAAGCCTTCCGAGAGATTAAAAATTTTCATCAATATTATGATCTTATTTTAATTGATGAAGCTCAAGATTTTCCTCAAGACTTCTTAAGACTCTGCTATGAAATCTTGAAAGATGATAAACGTTTAGTTTATGCCTATGATGAGTTGCAAAGCTTAAATAGTAAAGTCATGGATTCTCCCGAAGTTATTTTTGGAAATGATAACCATGGTAATCCTAGAGTTAAATTGGAGAATTTACCCAGCGAACCCCAACAAGATGTAGTTTTAAATACTTGTTACAGAAATTCTCGTCCTATTCTTTCCTCTGCTCATGCTCTAGGTTTTGGAGTTTATTATCCACAGGGACTAATTCAAATGTTTGATAATCGTCAATTATGGCAAGATATTGGTTATGAGGTTGAAGAAGGAGAATTAAAATCAGGAGAATTTGTTAAACTGATTAGAACCCCCAAAACCAGTCCTAAATTCCTTGAAGAACATTCTTCTATCGATGATATTATCAACTTTAAATCTTTCGATAACAATCAGGAGCAATTTGAATGGCTAGTGGAACAAATTGCCAAGAATCTCAAGGAAGATGAATTAAGATGCCAAGATATTATGGTTATCCATCCAATACCTAAAAATGCTCGCAACGTTTTTGGAAAAGCTAGAGAAATGTTATTTACAAAAAATATTAATTCTCATTTAGCAGGTAGCACATCTTCTCCCGATGAGTTTTTTCAAGAAAACTCGATTGCTTTTACACAGATTTATCGTGCAAAAGGCAATGAAGCGGCAATGGTTTATTTCATTAACGCTCAAGAATGTTTATCTGGTTCACAAATTGCTAGTAACCGCAATATTTTATTTACAGCGATGACTAGAAGTAAAGCTTGGTTAAGAGTTATTGGTTATGGAGCAAATATGCAAGCTTTAGAGAGGGAATTTCAGGAAATTAAATCGAGAAATTTTGCTCTTGAGTTTACCTATCCAACCCCCGAAGAACTTCAACAAATGAAGAAGGTTTATCGAGATACTCTTAATACCAAGAGATATAAAAATGACAGGGAAAAGCAAGAATTAATTGCCAA
>NZ_JASJFE010000259.1:0-5226 GCF_030067735.1 Microcystis sp. M53598_WE2
AATTGAGAGCTTCCTCTCTTAGTAGAGGAATACGATCAATTTCTGTCTCTAATTGTTGCCGATTTCTTTGCAGTTGTTCCCGACGAGCATTAATCCTGGCTTTTTCCCGTTCCAACTGCATATTTAAATCAGCTTTTCGGCTATTTAAAGGAGCATATTTTAAAGCTAATCTATCCAATTCCTGAAGACGTTGACGATGATAATTTAATTTCTCTAATCCTGCTTGAATATCCCCCGCTTGCTCGATAATTTTTTGAGTTTCTTGTTCCTGTCTTCCCAATTCTTCTAAACGAGCGCTCGTTTGTTGGATGGGAAGGGTAAATTCGTTAATTTTTTGCTGTAATTTCTGTTCTAATTGTTGTTTATCATACTGGGCCTGTTGCCAAGCTTGTAATTGACTTGACAAACTGGCCTCTTTCTGGTCTAAATTGATTAGGCGCTCGTGTGCAGTAATAATGTCATTTTTGCGATGAAGAATAGTCCTAATTTGATTTAATTGATTGTCTAGACTAACTTTTTCCCGGTCTAATCTCTCGATTTCTGCTAATAAAGCTCGCTCCTGTTCTCTTTGCCACTGCAGCTGTTTTTCCCAATTCTGACGCTGATTTTCTTCCCCCTGTAGTTGCTGTAAACGCCGATTATTTACCTCTTGTGCTTGATTAATTTGGTTAATTTGGGTGCTTAACTCTTGCAGCTGTTGCTGATAAGAATTTTTCTCCTGAAGACGGAGTTTGATAGTTTCTACTTGCTGCTCGATCTGGAGGGACTGTCCATCAAATTGTTTCGATATTTCCTTAGCTTTATTTGCTAAAATTTCATAGCGATCGAGTTGCAATAATTCTGCTAAAATCTGTTTACGACCACTGGGAGGCTGTTTCATAAACTCGTCCGCTTGTCCCTGCCGTAAATAAGCAGAATTAATGAAAGTTTTATGGTCTATTTTCAGATAAGTATTAATCTGTGCTTGAGTATCTTTAATACTTTTACCCGATAAAGGACGAAAACTCTGATCATTAATCACCTGAAAATCTAAACCAGAAGCTTTCCCTCCCCGGTGACGACTACGGATAATTTTATAGATTTCTCCCCCATAACTAAACTCGAAATCTACCCGCGCATAATCGCTGCCCGCATGAATCACATCATCAGCAATCGAGGTGCGACTTTCTCCCCAAATTGCCCAAGTAATTGCTTCGAGTAAAGAGGATTTTCCCGCACCATTGGCACCACAAATACAGGCAGTATGTAATCCGCGAAAATCTAGCACTGCCTCGCGATAACTGAGAAAATTTTTCAGGGTTAATTGTAGGGGAATCATAAGCTGGGGAGGTGGGGAAGTGGGGAAGTGGGGAGGTGGGGAAGTGGGGAAGTGGGGAGGTGGGGAGGTGGGGAAGTGGGGAGAATACAGTACAACTTAGAAATTAATCAGAGGACAAAAAACCGAGGACAAGATAGCTTCAGCGCAATACATCTGGGTGAATCTATTCGGTATCAATAACTCTCTCCTACAATAACCTCTAATCAAAGCTTAACTGAAATCCAGCCGGGGGCAAATGCGCTTTTTTGGTTCTCCGCAATTCTCCTCACCATTAGGGATTAAGTAAGTCTTGCGGCTGAAGGATGATGATATTAGGAAGGGGAACAAAGTCATCAGGATTAAAGGTTAATAAATGAGTGATACTATGAGCTTTCATAACAGCCAGAAGCCTAATATCGTGAGTACTTTTTCCCTTGATGTTATAGTCAGTGACTAATTGAAACCAAAGGGTAAATATCTCTGGCGTTTCTTCGAGGACAGTGAATCTGGTTAGAAATTGATTGATTTGATTTTTAGTTCTTTCAGGAGTCCAGCCTAACCCATTAACCTCAGTAGGACGGGTGGCAACTACCCAAAACTCAATGATAATTTGTGAGGTCAAGCAGCATTTATGTCCTTGCTCTATTAAGATATAGGTCGCATCTCTTGCTAAGGCATAATTAGCGGAAATTCGGTCACTCAGCCTCAGTAAAATATTAGTATCAAATAGATATTTAGCCATTAGTCATAGATAGTTTCACGCCCTAAGGCTTCATCGGGTAATCCCGGGGTATCCTTGGGTTGACTTTCCAGAAATTTTAGCCAATCTTCTGCTTTTTCTTGGGAGGTCATCTCTTCAATTTTTGGCGAAGTTATCTGAGTTAGAAATTGGCTGAAGTTTAAGACTTCTTGTTGTTTTTCTAAAGGAAGTTTTCGCAAGTTTTCGATAACGGCTTGTTCAATATTCATCAAAATTCAGCTTGTCGATTAATCGGCGTACTAAAAAGCATCAATCTCTTCAATACCTGCCCTTTCCCCATTATATCACCCCCCCGCTCTGGCACTGACCAAATCCCCCCACTTGGCTGGGATATTATTCCTACGCAAGTCCCTAACCGCTCAGGGTCCCTCGATTTGCTACTCTAAAGGAAAGATAACCGATTCTTAAGACCAAATCTATGAGCATTCCCGAAATTAGCGTCCATGAACTCGCTCTCCGTTTAGCTGATCATGATCCTAATTTACAACTTATTGATGTGCGCGAACCAGAGGAAGTTGCGATCGCATCTGTGGCCAGTTTTACCATTTTACCCTTGAGTCAATACCGAGAATGGTCGCCCACTATTGCCACCCAATTCACCCCCCAAGCAGAAACCCTCGTTATCTGTCACCATGGCATGAGATCCCTGCAAATGTGCCAATGGCTACAAAGTCAGGGTTTTACTAATGTTAAAAATATTAACGGCGGCATCGATGCTTATGCCCTCCTCGTCGATCCTAATATTCCCCGTTACTAATTTTGATCGCCTCCATCGGGAAAAGAGAGGGGTAAACTATCCCCTTTCTCCCCACGGAGGACTGACTACTGATAACTGATAACTGATAACTGATAACTGATTAAGCGTTATACTGTCTAAAAAAATGTTATAAATCTTTTGTTAAGATTATTCCCCTATGTCCGCTAGAACCCATCTCAGCGATCGCTATCAACATATCTTAAAGGCGACAATCCAACATTATATCGCCACGGCCGAACCGGTTGGCTCGAAAACTCTACTCGATGAGTACAAATTTACTGTTAGTTCCGCCACGATTCGCAATGCTCTCGGTAAACTAGAAAAAGAAGGTTTACTCTATCAACCCCACACTTCCTCCGGACGCATTCCCTCCGATTGGGGTTATCGTCTCTACGTCGATGAGTTGATGACTCCCGATGACCGTATCGGCGAAAAAATCGGCTATTATCTGCATCAAAATGCTAAATCTCCCGCTTGGAGTCTCGAAAGTCTGCTGCAACGGGCCACCCAACTTTTAGCCGGTTTAAGCGGTTATATCGCTATCGTTACCCTCCCCCACACCCTCACCAATACCCTGCGTCATCTGCAATTAATCCCTGTCTCAGCCAAGCAGATTATGTTAATTATTGTTACAGATAGTTTACAAACACGCTCGGTTATGATAGAGATTCCTGAGTCTATGGCAACGGACAAGAAGGATGGATTAGCAGAAGAATTACAAATCCTCTCTAATTTTCTCGGGGAAAAATTAAAGGGTTATTGCTTGGCAGATTTAATTAACCTCGATTGGCAGCAAATCGAGCGAGAATTTACCCGTTATACCCATTTTCTCCAACAATTAAGCCAAGAAATCGGCGCTAGTCTCCAATCCACTGCCACCCCGGAGATTATCGTCCATGGTGTCGCTGAAGTCATTCGACAGCCAGAATTCGCCCAATGGCAACAAGTACAAATGTTACTGCATCTATTAGAAGCAGAACAGGATCGCCTTTTACCCCTGATTTTACAAAGACCAGAACCAGAAAAATCAGCTAAAAAAGTCAAAATCACTATTGGTTCCGAAAATCCTCTGGAATCCATGCGCCCTTGTACTCTTATCTCCGCTTTTTATAAACAGGGAGATACTCCCGTCGGTAGTGTTGGCATTATCGGACCGACGCGAATGTTATACGAAAATACTATTCCCCTGGTGGAATCCACCGCTAACTATCTCAGCGAGGCTATAAGTAAGTAGATATCCCCCGCAAAGGTTCGGGAATGGGACAATCGACAGTAAACTCTAAAATTGTCTCACCATCCCCCAAATAGCCAGAATTGGCAAAACAGAGCAACATCCGCACCAGCGCCACCCACACCTCCGCATCGAACTCCCAATCCTGTCCCCGACGCGCTCCACAGGCGATCGATTTTAGCGCCCAAAAATAACTATTTCTCACCACTGAACCGCCTTTTTTGTAAACCGGCACATCCTCATGGTGAATATAAAGAATATCATCTTTAGCGATCGCTCTCATCGGTGGCTAGGAAGGTTGCGGGAATTTTCAGTTGACTGTCCTAGATAGGGCTGGCTGAATAAATGTGAAATGTAGGCATGGTAAGGGTTTTGTGGCTTTTCTTGCGAAACAGGTCCAAGATTTTGAGAGAATCGTGCTTCAAAACCTGGCGTCTTCATCGGCCCGCGTCCTGTAGGGGCGAAGCATTCGGATAGAAAATCTACGGTTTCACCGATAGGTTATTGCCCGAATGCTTCGCCCCTACTTTTTCAGCAGACCCTAGATAATAACATCTTTAGCGATCGCTTGGGTCGCGCCAGAAAACCCACTATAACATTTTTCTTTCTTTCTCACAAATATGAAGTATAATGTCATCGATAGCTAAACCGCACAAAAAATGAAATCCTATCCAGTAGAGTTCCGTCAGAAAATCCTCGACTGTTATTATAACGAACCCATCTCTCAAAGACAATTAGCGAAAAGATTCTGCGTAACCCTAAGTTTCGTACAAAAGCTTTTGAAGCAATATCGAGAAACGGGAGATCTTCGACCGAAGACTTATCGATGTGGACGTCATTTAAAACTCACGCCAGAACAAATGATCGTCCTCGGTACGTTAATTGAGGAAAATAATGACGCAACTCTAGCTGAACTATCAACACTATTCCTAGAAAGAACTGGTATAGTGTTAAGTGTGGCGACAGTGGCAAGAATAGCCGAACGCTTGAGAATAACCCGCAAAAAAAACTATACAACCACCCGCACAAGAGACAGAAAAACTACAACAACTTAGACAAGAATAGAAAGTAAGTGGGTGGGTGGAATTAAATATAAGATGAACGTAGGTTGGGTTGAAGCATGAAACCCAACGCCCGCTCATGTTACGCTACCGCTAACCCATCCTACAAATAATTATGCC
>NZ_JASJFE010000627.1:0-1178 GCF_030067735.1 Microcystis sp. M53598_WE2
ACTTTCCCGGGCCTAGTTTTCGGACTTTATTGGAGGACTTGGGGACGATGAGTTTGAATACTCTTAATCCCTCCTACAGCAGATGTTATGGCCTTTTGTCAACGGGGAAGTTCAGTAATAATCATCAACAGTTGATGGTCTCATAGTCTCAGCATCTGTGTTAGAGTTAAGCGATAACTATGTCCTGGGGAAAAACTATGAGTCTTTGTTTTAATCCCACCTGTCGCCACGAAAACCCTAAAGATATTGTATCCTGTGAACGCTGCGGTCAGTCATTAAAGTTAGGCGCTCGCTATCGAGGATTGAGAGAAATTGGGTCTGGGGGGTTTGGCATCACCTATTTAGGTATAGATGAAAGCGAAACTAATCACCCTCCCTGTGCGATTAAACAATTTTCCCCCCATAGGACTAATGATGCTCAGGTATCCTCTGGCCTCTTCCGTCGAGAAGCCCAAAGTTTACAGGTGCTTAACCATCCCCAAATCCCCAAATTTTTGGCATATTTTTATATAGATGAACAACAGTATCTTATCCAAGAGTTCATTCCAGGAGAAACCTTAGAACAAGAATTAGCAGCAAGGGGGGTATTTAGAGAAAGCCAAATCCGAGATATACTCAATCAAATTTTACCGATTTTACAATATCTACACGCTAAAAACCTAATTCATCGGGATGTTAAACCCGCTAATATTATCCGTAGAACAAGCGATAAACGTCTCTTTTTAGTAGATTTTGGGGCGACTAAACTCCACACGGGAACTAACCTGGCTAAAACGGGAACTAGCATCGGAACTGCGGAATTTGTCGCCCCAGAACAATTACGAGGAAAAGCGGTTTTTGCTAGTGACCTCTATAGTTTAGGTGTAACCTGTATTTATTTATTAACTAATACATCACCGTTTAATTTAGTGGATGGTGATAATAATTGGGTATGGCGAGACTGGCTTGGGGAAAATACGGTTAGTTCTCAATTAGCGGAAGTTTTAGATGGTCTAATTGCGCCAGGTCTAAGTAACCGCTATACATCAGCTTCAGCGGCATTAAAAGACCTCAATCAGCCTCGCAAAGCGAAAAATGTCTATGGTAATTATTTGTGGTTTGGCAGTGCAATTGCTGCTTTGATAGCCCTGTTTTATGGGTTCAAAACCACCCAAGAATCATCAAAGATTGAACCACCC
>NZ_JASJFE010000793.1:0-1355 GCF_030067735.1 Microcystis sp. M53598_WE2
GAATAACGGAGTCGGAGAAGAATTTTTTTCGCCCAATGTCGAAACACTTTCAACTGATGGCGTTTGCTGGGTAAACGCAGTATATAGACAAATCGACGCATTATATCGGCTAATCTACCAGACCGCCGAGCTTGTAGGGTGCGTTCCCTAATCTGGATCCTACTGCTCCACCGATCGATTTTTGGGAACGCACCATGCCCATAGATTGAAGTTGTGAGTTTAAGTGCGATGCCGAAGGCACTACGCCATTGCCGTATGTAGCTTAAAGCTTGAGAGCCAACTAACAAAAATATGCCCAGAGGTGGGTTAGTCATCTATCGGATTAAAATGTAAAGAGAATAATCACCTATACTTCAATCTAATATCCATCCTATGCAAATTACCCTCAACCTTGATGAATCGCTTCTCAAGGAAGCCTTTCAACTGACTAACCTCACCACCCAAGAGGAACTAATGAATCTTGCTCTACAAGAATTCGTAAGATCCCGCCGTAAGAAAAACCTTCTCGACCTTGCCGGACAAATTCAATTTGCTCCAGATTTTGATTATAAAGCCCTACGTGAAACTCGTCATGTTGCTGATTGACACATCTGTGTGGATCAGCGTCTTCCGCGATCGCAGTGGTCAAGTTCGCCAGCAACTGGAAACGTTAATTGCAAATCGTGAGATTTTACTCACCCGCTTTACCCAGCTTGAACTGCTTCAAGGGAGCTTAAACGAGCAAGAGTGGACAATCCTCTCTACTTACCTCGAAGTGCAGGATTATGTTGAACTCAGGCCTTCTTCCTGGCAAGCGCCTGCACGTATTTACTATGATCTGCGTCGTCAAGGATTGACTGTTCGCAGCCCAATTGATTGCTGTATTGCTCAAGCGGCACTGGAAAATGATCTGCTTCTGATTCACAACGACCGTGATTTTGAAACCATTGCTCAAGTGCGATCTCTTCAAAATCTCCGTTTTCAGCCCTAGGGTGCGTCCCCTAATCTGGCTCCTACTGCTCCACCGATCGATTTTTGGGAACGCACCATGCCCATTGATTGAAGCTGTGAGTTTAGTTGCGATGCCGAAAGCACTGGTTGGTCTATCGGCGCGTTACGAGGGCAAGCCTAATCGTAATCAAATTCAGAATGGTACAGTCACACGAAGGTGGCATTGGAACAGTGGAAGAATGCAAACTAAAACCTGGGCTTGGAGCGCAAATTGGTGAAACTATCTTCATCGAAAATTTGGGTCTGAAACCCCGTCGTTCTACGACGGCTTTACTGTTAAATATGAGCATCGTTTACGAAATATATGCTAAAATGTGAGGTATGGAAAAAGCCTATTCGTTTCGATTTTACCCCACACCCGAACA
>NZ_JASJFE010000066.1:0-5725 GCF_030067735.1 Microcystis sp. M53598_WE2
ATAAGGGGGGTGCCGATCCCCCCTGCCCCCCTTGATAAGGGGGGTGCCGATAGGCGGGGGGATCTGACAATTTTTAACACCTACCTACTTAGTTGACCATCATGTTAAGTCCCCTCGATCTATCTCTTTCCCTTGACAAAGAAACTTATCAATCACAAATTAAAGATTTAATGGAACAACTGCGATCGCTACAGAAGTCCTGTTGGGAATGTAAATTACCTGTGGTGGTGGTTTTGGAAGGTTGGGCGGCGGCAGGGAAGGGAACTTTAGTCAAAAAAATGGTTAACTATATGGATCCTCGCGGTTTTACCGTCCATCCAATTTTAACCCCTTCCCCCCAAGAGGAAAGTTACCCGTTTTTGTGGCGATTTTGGCAAAAACTGCCAGCAAAAGGCAGTATCGGCATTTTTTATCACAGTTGGTACACCCATCTACTAGAGGATCGACTCTTAAACAAATTGCCCTCCTCCCAGATTCCCCTGGTCATGCGCGATATCAACACCTTTGAGCGACAATTATCTGATGATCGGGTCGCAATCGCTAAATTCTGGATTCACCTCAGTCAAAAGGAATTAAAGTCACGCATCAAAGAATACGCCGAAAATGAACTAGAATCTTGGCGCGTGCGTCCGGAAGATTGGCAACAGGCCAAACGTTATGATGAGTATGCCAGTTTAGCCGAGGAAATGATTACCTACACTAGCACGGGGGCCGCCCCTTGGACATTGGTGGAGGGCAACTGTCAACGTTGGGCCCGGGTAAAAGTTCTCTCCCAATTAGTCGGTACGATCGCTCAAGCTTTGGATCAGCGCCAATTACCGATCGAACCCCCTGTCAATCTACCACCCCAAGCGCAATTACTGCCCACGGAACCCGATTATCTAGGGAGAGTGGACTTGAGTGCCAAATTGGAAAAAGAAGACTATAAAATCCGTTTGCGTGAGGCACAGGTAGAATTAAGAAAACTGCAATTAAAGATTTTTCAGGCAAATATCCCCGTTTTAGTCCTCTTTGAAGGGTGGGATGCCGCCGGCAAGGGAGGTGCGATCAAACGCTTAACCGATACCCTCGATCCTCGCAGTTATCAAGTGATTGCCTTTGCTGCCCCGACGGAGGAAGAACATCGCTATCATTATCTCTGGCGCTTCTGGCGCAAATTACCCGCAGCCAAAACTATCGGTATATTTGATCGCAGTTGGTATGGACGGATTTTGGTGGAGAGAGTGGAAGGATTCGCTAAAGATATGGATTGGCGACGGGCATATCAAGAAATTAACGAATTTGAGGCCCAATTAACCCATTCAGGCTGTGTTTTAGTCAAATTCTGGTTACATATTAGCCCCGAAGAACAGTTAAATCGCTTCAACGAGCGCCAAAATAACCCCTATCGTCAACATAAACTCACCGATGAAGATTGGCGCAATCGAGAAAAACAGCCCCTCTACCATGTGGCAGTTAATCACATGGTAGCCCGTACTAGCACCCCCGTCGCCCCCTGGACGATTGTAGCGGCAAATGATAAGTATTTCGCCCGCGTTAAAGTCATAGAAACAGTCATTGCCGCTATTGAAACCGGTTTGAAACAACGGGGATAGGGTAGATAGGGGTATGGGGATTTTTTCGATTCACCCTCCCTTAACCCTGATTTGCTGAGAAGCAGAGTCGAGAACTTCATTGAACGTTTTCAATATCCACCAGAGGAGAAACAATCATGAATCTCAATGAGTTGCCGGGGGCCGAGATCATCTTACCCGGACTGAGGGATCTTCACAATGGTGAGTCTAATACCATTGGGGCGTTGCTAGTTGCGATCGCAGCGACGCGCCTAACCGAAGTCGGTTTCGATATCCCTAAAAATCACCTAGCTGCAGAGCCAGAGCTAACCTTGTATGCCTATCTCCAAGAGGAACGGGATGATGCTTATTCTTACTATAATGCTTTGCTGAATCGCCTCAATAGCTTTTGCAATGCACTCGAACTCGCTTATAAAATATGATGACAATTTCCCCCAGTTTAATTTCTCCCGATCTCAGTTTGGCCGATATTCCCCTAGAGGAAACCCTCTCTTTAGGAGTGATGGCTTCTGGTAGTGGTTCCAATTTTGCTGTTTTGTCGGCAGCGATCGCAAAAAAACAGCTAAATGCCCGAATTCCTGTTCTCATCTACAATAATCCCGATGCCAAGGTAAAAGAAAGAGCCGATGACTACAATATCCCTGCGGTTTTCCTCGATCATCGTCAATTTAAACCCAGAGAAGAACTCGATCGGGCAATAGTAGAAACTTTCCAAGAATACGGGGTAAAATGGGTAATTATGGCGGGCTGGATGCGAATTGTCACCCCGGTTTTACTAGATGCTTTTCCCGATCGCGTGATCAATATCCATCCTAGTTTACTACCCAGTTTTAAGGGTGTGCGCGCCGTGGAACAAGCTTTAGCTGCGGGGGTAAAAGTGACCGGATGTACTGTGCATATCGCTCGCGCGGAGGTAGATAGTGGCCCAATTTTAATGCAAGCGGTGGTTCCCATTCTCCCCGATGATACCGCGGCTAGTCTCCACGAACGCATTCAAGTGCAAGAACATCGCATTTTCCCGGTAGCGATCGCTTTAGCGGCGAAATTGGGTCTGTAGAGATAGATTTCTGGACTTCCTTGGCGATAATACCGGCAAAAAAACGAAAATTCAACGCAAATCGTTAAATAAGTAGGTAGGCGTTAAAAATTATCAGACACCACCCTTATTAAGGTAGGGTTGATTCATGAATCAACCCTACTATGAATCAACCCTACTATGAATCAACCCTAGTACTAAGGGGGGATCGAACCTAAAATCCATTTTTAATTTAAGTACCTAAGCAAAATTAATTACACATATCTAAACACCTCTTGCCTCTTGCCTCTTGCCTCTTGCCTATCTTCACTAGGAAATTAATTTTGCACGACTACTTAATTATAACCAGCTACTTATCACTCCTTCATAAATTTCCTGAAAACTGAGATCAAAATTGACAGAAGTTAAAGATAAACTGGCATTTTCGCCCTCGTATTCCGTTAATAGCCATTTATTTTCTTCAGTTTTGTTATACTGCATGATATATGGACGACTTTGACTAATGAGAATATATTCTTGAAATTCCGGCAGCGAACGATAATAGAGAAATTTATCGCCCTGGTCATAATTTTGAGTTGATTTTGAGAGGACTTCTACTATTAATCTGGGATTGGTAATAGTTGTCTTGCCAGTTTCATAATAAATCGGTTCTCCCTCAATTAGCATCACATCGGGATAGGTTGCCTGACGATATTGCGCTATCCATAATTTCACATCACCGATAAAAATATTATATTTCTGTCCTTTGAGGGCAAATTTTAAATAAGCGGCAAAATTGAGAGCAATTTTATTATGATCGGTAGTGCCTCCTGTCATCGGTACGATTTCCCCGTCTTGATACTCATTTTTATAGGCTGCCGTTTCCTCTAGTTGTAAATATTCGGCAAAGCTATAGGTACTTTTATCTGTTGCTATCGTCATAATTTATTGATTGGCTCCCTCAATTGATTATAGCAATTATTATACTGGTGAGATGCAAAAGAATTACCATAAATTAGCTATGTTTAGCCGAACAAAAGATAAGCTAAGACGCATTTTAACCGCTTATCCTTAGATTAGCTGAATCTCCCGCCCCTTGCCTCTTGCCTCTTGCCTCTTGCCTTTCTTCACTAGGAAATTTATTTTGCACGACTACTTAACAGCTATTTTAATAGGACTCTTGAAAATTTTTAGCCGGCAACTAAACAGGAATTTGATCTCTCCCAAATGTGGGACAATTGACAAAGAACTAAGAATTGTAGAATCCCCCCATCATGACCTCGGAACTATCGAAGCAATACGATCCCAAGATCACAGAAACGAAATGGCAGCAATATTGGGAAAATCAAGAAATATTTACAGCAAATCCCGAAAAAGGCGGCGAAACCTACTGTATAGTTATCCCTCCTCCCAATGTTACTGGTAGTCTCCACATGGGTCACGCCTTCGAGAGTTCCTTGATTGATACACTTGTTCGCTACAAGCGCATGACCGGCAAAAATACCCTCTGGCTGCCAGGTACGGATCACGCTAGTATTGCAGTACAAGCTATACTCGATCGCCAATTAAAAGCCGAAAAAACCGACCGTTACCAACTAGGAAGGGAAAAATTCCTCGAACGCGCTTGGCAATGGAAAGAGGAGTCCGGTAGTACCATTGTTAATCAACTGCGACGCTTGGGGGTATCCGTGGATTGGACGCGGGAACGTTTCACTATGGATGAGGGACTTTCCCATGCTGTCCGTACTGCTTTTATCAAACTCTATGAGGACGGATTAATCTATCGCGGTCAATACTTAGTCAACTGGTGTCCCGAATCCCGGTCGGCGGTTTCCGATTTAGAGGTAGAAAACAAGGACATTGAGGGAAATCTCTGGTATTTTCGCTATCCTCTTAGCGATGGTAGCGGTTATCTTCAAGTAGCCACCACAAGGCCCGAAACCATGCTCGGTGATACTGGTGTAGCTGTCAACCCGCAAGACCCTCGTTATCGCCATTTAATCGGCAAAACCGTCACTTTACCGATAATGGGGCGAGAAATCCCCATTATTGCCGATGAATTGGTGGATCCCGAATTCGGTACCGGTTGCGTCAAAGTTACGCCGGCCCACGATCCCAAGGATTTTGAGATGGGTAAACGCCATAATTTAGCCTTTATTAATATCATGAATTTAGACGGCAGTTTAAACGAAAATGCCGGAATATTCGTAGGTCAAGATCGTTTTGTTGCCCGCAAAAATGTCGTTAAAAAACTCGATGAAGACGGCTTTTTAGTTAAAATTGAAGCCTATCGCCATAGCGTCCCCTATAGCGATCGAGGTAAAGTTCCCGTGGAACCCCTTTTATCTACCCAATGGTTCGTTAAAATCGAACCTTTGGCCACAAAAGCTTTAACCTGTTTAGATCAGGAAAACTCGCCCCGTTTTGTGCCAGAAAGATGGACAAAAGTTTATCGCGATTGGTTAGTTAAACTAAAAGATTGGTGTATTTCTCGACAACTGTGGTGGGGTCATCAAATTCCCGCTTGGTATATTATCAGTGAAACTAATAACGAAATTACTAATCATACTCCCTTCGTCGTTGCTCAGGATGAAACCTCCGCTTTAGCCAAGGCCAAACAAGAGTATGGAGAGGATATAATTATTCAACAAGACCCCGATGTTTTAGATACTTGGTTTTCCTCGGGATTGTGGCCATTTTCGACTATGGGATGGCCAGAAAAAACCCTTGATCTAGATACCTATTATCCCACCACAACCCTCGTCACCGGTTTTGATATTATCTTTTTCTGGGTGGCCAGAATGACGATGATGGCGGGCTATTTTACGCGACAAATGCCCTTTAAAGATGTCTATATTCACGGTTTAGTTAGGGATGAAAACGGCAAAAAGATGTCTAAATCGGCCAATAACGGCATCGATCCCCTAATTTTAATTGATAAATATGGAACCGATGCTTTACGATATACCTTAATTCGAGAAGTGGCAGGAGCAGGACAGGATATCAGTCTGCAATATAACCGTAAAACCGATGAATCCGAATCCGTAGAAGCTGCCCGAAATTTTGCCAATAAAATTTGGAATGCTTCCCGTTTTGTCATGATGAATCTGGAGGGAAAAACCCCAGAAGAATTGGG
>NZ_JASJFE010000349.1:0-4605 GCF_030067735.1 Microcystis sp. M53598_WE2
CCCCCGAATCGCCAACGACAACAATCTTAACAGAAGTCGAAGAGGGACTTTCCCATGCACAAATGAAGGAATTAAGCGACTATTCCCTTAGTAGCATCAGAAGCAAAGCCAGTCAGGGAAAATCAATTACGGGGAAAGATGGACTGACCTATCGCTATGACAAAGACCCTAAAATCTTAAAATGGCTAAGAGTTTAGCCGATGAGAGACGGGTCAAAAAACAACGTTAAACTATTACACCAACTTAGCTACCCAAAAAATGAATCAAACCCTGGTTAATCAACAACAGTTGTTCCAAGAAATCGTCCAAGATATCGAGCAAAATAAAATTGCAATCGCGGCGAAAAAACTCCGTCAACAGGAAGCAGATAGCTGTGAAGTTCCGGCTCAGTGGCTCTGGAAAACAGCAGCGGCTTTAGAAACCAACGACTGGAGCATTTTATCAGAAGATTTCATTAATCTGAATTTTATCGGCAAAAATGGTTATTTTCTGATGATTGCTCCCTATCGCATCAATCGTCAGGGAGAACGACAACTCACGTTGAGTGCAATTTACGGAAAAATTCACCAAAATAGTCAACCTTCTATCGAACAACTAGAAAGCTTGACTCGTGAAAAATTTGGCAGTCTAAGACAACCGATTCCCAGAAATTTGTCCTTTACTGAAATTGCTAGTTGTGGCACGGTTAAAGGTGAAAAGGGGGAGGCTTTTATCGTTCCCCATAGGTGGACTTTTCCCAATAGTGTTCAGGGACCAGCTTTAAATAATGCCAGTGAGCAAAAAAGACGCTTTTCCGGTTCTAGCTATGAATGTATCCGAAAAATTTTTGAGCCAGAAACGGCCGATTTGCTATTAGGACCCCTGGAGGATCAAATTAATGGTGAACGCTATCGTCATCTCGATACCCAATTCCATGAAGCGGGTCATGCTAGTGGGTTGGGATTTGACTTAAAACTCAAAAATAAACTGTTTCAAAACTATACCTATGCCGGAGTCGAGGAGTGGCGCTCAGATAGTTTAGGGTTTGAATTTGCCGATTGTGCTTTACCTGCCGAAGAAGCGGGAAAATTAGTCGCTGTTAATTTCTGCATTCGCTTTGGTTTAGATGCTCACCGTTTAGGGGGTTTAGAAAAAGATGTGGATGTCCACGCTAGTTTGATCAGTTTGGAATATCTCTTGCAAAATGATGCTATTTATCTCACAAAAAATGGTCAATTGGCCCTGCGGAATATCAGTTATCCAGGCTTACTAAAAGCGGTGGAAATGCACCGAACAAAAGCCTTATCTCTAACGCGAAGGGAGTTAAATCTAAATAGTCCAACAGGTCTTTTTGCTCTGTATAAAGTAGAGATTCATCCCGCAACCCAATTAATTTTTCAGGGACTAATTGTAGAGCGCTGCCGAGGAATTTGGTTAGAGTTACAATAAGTACCTAGGGTTTGCTGTTAACCGGCCCGGGGAGGGATGTCCATCAGCCATGAGCATCCCTCCAAAGCCTATTGATGGCGATAGGGATTGGGGTCAACTCCTCTGAGTTTATCGCCACAGCAAGTGCCGGCTCTGGAATATTAGTCGTTGACTCCTAAGTAGCTGTTTGCAATTAAATAGAAGATAGGTTTTGCACTCGATCCCCCCTGCCCCCCTTAATAAGGGGGGTGCCGACAGGCGGGGGGATCTTAGAGTTTTTTACGCCCATCTACTTACACATTTATTTATATATATCGCTAGATAACTAAAATGTGTTAAGCTAGGCGGTAGCATTCTGGGAAATCACGACAGATAGATCAGTCTCTTATTCGTCAGAATCCCTGAACCCCTGATTACCTCTTTCTCCCCCGGTCGATGACAAAACCAATGGCTGAACAACGCTCTGTACTAAAATTTAATGGCATCGATGATCACATGGATCTATCCCACGGATTTCTTGACATCGATCAGAGTATTACCATTACATTTTGGGCAAAAGGGGAAAATAATTTAGCTACAGAAACGACTCTTTTAGAAGCTGTTAATCGGGAAAATAACCGCGTTCTACATATTACCTTGCCTTGGGGCGATCCCGTGAAACCTGCGATTTTTTGGGATGCGGGTAATGAAGAAGGTTTCGATCGAATTGAAAAAAAAGTCAAGCTTAAGGATTATAGCGATTGGACTCATTGGGCCTTTGTCAAAAATGCGACCACAGGCCGAATGTTGATCTATCGTAATGGGATCATTTGGCATCGTGGCAACGGTCATAACCGTGCCTTAACGGGGATTGAAAAAATCATCTTGGGAGCCTCTGTTAATCTCTCTCATTATTGGCAAGGTTGTCTTGCAGAACTTTCTGTTTGGAATCAAGCGCGTAGCCAAGAAGAAATCCAAAAAGCGATGTATCAATCTCCCTTAGTTGATGACCTTGGCTTAGTTACTTATTTATCACTCAATGGCAGTGCCGAGGATCAAACAAGTTATAGCAATCATGGTATTCTTTATGGGACAACCTGGCAACTAGATAGTCTTCCCTCCAAACCGACCTCGATCCCTAAATCAAAAACTCAGACTAGCAGTAAAGCTAGAAGGAGTGCGAAAAGGATAACAATGGTCAACGAAATTTTTAACTCCCTTGAAGAAGAAGAAGTGATTGAACAGGATGCTCCATCCGAAAATCAAGAACCTTCCCGGGAAGAGAATCCAGAATCAATTATAATTGCTGCAGAAGCTGCTCTTGCCAGCAATGAAATTGAGGAGATTAGTGAAACAGCAATTTCTCAACCAGATATCCTCACTTATTCAAACCAGAAAAAACGGTTAATTATTTGTTGTGATGGTTCTTGGGAAGACTCTGCCAGTGCTTACCCCACCAATGTGGTTAAATTCGCCGAATCTATTAAGTATATTGCCGAGGATCAAACCCCCCAAATCGTCTTTTTGTCAGGTTCTGGCACACCCGAAGATAACGAATTTATTAAAAGTTTAGGGAATGAAACTTTTGGCTGGGGCCTTGATCGAATGATTCAAGATGCCTATCGTTTTCTTGTCCTTAACTACAATCCCACAACCGAGGATGAAATTTATTTGTTAGGTTTTAGTCGAGGCGCATATATCGTTCGTTGTTTGGCTAGTTTTATCGATAAATGTGGAATCCTAAAACGCTCTAAGATTAAAGAAATTCCCCTAGCTTATCAACTCTATCGAGACCACACCGTTAGTTCTGATAGTGCCAAAGCTCAACAATTCCGTGCCGCTAATGCTAAAAAAATTGAGACAGAAAAGGAAGATTTTCAAGATCGTATTCCAGTCAAGATGTTAGGTTGTTGGGATACAGTTGGCAATTTTGGTATTCCTGATTTAACTCCTTGGTTTCCCTTGGCTAAGTTTTATCATAAAAAATATGAATTTAGTAACACAAAATTAAGTCCGATTATCCAGAATGCTTTTCATGCTGTGGCCATTGATGAAAAACGTAAAAACTTCCCTTCCACTCCGATCAAAGCCAATCCAGAAAATCCCGAACAAGTTGTTAAAGAAGTTTTATTTGTGGGTGAACATACCTGTCTAGGTGGTGGCAAAAAAGAATATCAAGGACTTTCCGATTACCCGTTACAATGGATGATTAATCAAGCCAAAAAATTGGGATTAGAGTTTGACTCAACCACCTCTGAATCTGAGGAATTCCAAATTAAACTAGACCCGACCATCAAGTTCGATAATACTGTTAAAGGATTGTCGGCCTTGGGAGGTGAGCAATGGCGATATTTCAATACAAAAGTTGTCACTGTTCATCACAGTGTGGTAAAACGATTAAAGGCTTTTTCCGATTATCGTCCCAAAAGTCTTGAACCTTTTCTTCAAGCTTTACTTGACGACGATCAACAGACAGATTAACCTTGCTTTAGAATTAAACTAATCCTTCGCTAGAAATTTGAGGTGATTTTTATGGAACTCGATAACATTATCAAAAAAGTGGCAGGTACTTATTTAGCTTCGGCTATTATTGCTGTCATCGTGCTAATTCTGACCCTCGGACAACCCTTTGTAGTTTTTCTGGGTATTGGAGCGATGGGGTTGGTTACTGTGCTAGGAGATGCGATTGCTCAGTACGGAATTGAAGCGGTTCTAAATGCTTTTTACACTGAGCGAAGTAAAAAAGAATCCCTGGAAACACTTTTGGCTGAAATTGATGCTTTACCTCTGACTGATGACCTGAAATTAAAAACCAAAAAACACTTGACTGACCATCAAGAACAGACAGTAAAGCAGCAAGAAACGGTAACTGAGCCAACTCCTGAAAGTCCTCAAACAGTTGTTATTGAAAATGAACCAGTTATTGAAAATGAACCAGTTATTGAAAATGAACCAGTTATTGAAAATGAACCAGTTATTGAAAATGAACCGGTTGTTGTTGAAGTTGAAAATGTTTAATTAGGTATTGCTCCCTCTTGCAATAGCTGGGGGCAGCGGATGATTATTGCTAAGTATTGAGGAATTTTTTGGTCTAAGATAGCTATGCTAAATAGGAACTCTCAACATCTGATGACCTATAAAAAAATTGCCATTTATGAGCAAAGCTATCAACTTCCTGTTTTTAAAAATAGATACTTAAAAAATTTTCAGAAAATCATC
>NZ_JASJFE010000686.1:0-8350 GCF_030067735.1 Microcystis sp. M53598_WE2
AGAACTTTGGCCACCGGCCAAAATTAACGCAGTTAAAGCAGTAAAATCACTCATAATCACCAGTTCTAAAGGATAAACCACAGAGGCACAAAGAACACAAAGAAAAAGACAGACTCGATCAGTGAAGACTATCTATCTATCAGATAAAGGACAAGAGAGCCTACTAATCTAGCCAACTTGCTCAAATCCATGCTAGTCTCTTGATAATTAATAATATCTTCATAACATAAGCACTAGATGAACTCCACTTTAATCAAAGTTCCCTTTGTCGATTTGACTTGGCAAAATCAGCCCCTACAAGCAAAAATTACCGAGGCCATCCAAACAGTTATCGACCGGGGAGATTTTGTTTTAGGCCAAGCTTTAGCCGAATTTGAAACCGCCTTCGCCCAAGCTTGCGGAGTCGAGTATGCTGTGGGAGTAGCTTC
This sequence comes from Microcystis sp. M53598_WE2, assembly GCF_030067735.1. NCBI lineage: Bacteria > Bacillati > Cyanobacteriota > Cyanophyceae > Chroococcales > Microcystaceae > Microcystis > Microcystis sp. M53598_WE2. Next base: position 429 of record NZ_JASJFE010000686.1, read on the forward strand.
TGGCACTGCTGCTCTTGCCCTGGCTTTACAAGCTTACGGCATCGGTGCCGGGGATGAAGTGCTAGTCCCCGCTAATACCTTTGTCGCTACCCTCATGGGTGTTATACAAGCGGGAGCCAAACCGGTTTTAGTTGATTGTCACCTCGATACGGCCCTAATTGACCTTGCGGCGGCCGCCCAAAAAATTACCCCCAAAACCCGCGCCATTCTACCCGTACACCTGTACGGACAGATGGTATCACCCCAACAATTACAGGATTTTGCCCGCAGCTATAATCTGATTATCTTTGAAGATGCTGCCCAGGCCCATTTAGCCAGTAGAGAAGGTTATCGCGCCGGCAGTGTCGGTGTGGCGGCGGGGTTTAGTTTTTATCCCAGTAAAAATTTGGGTGCTTTTGGCAATGGCGGAATGTTAGTGAGCAATGATCCTGAAATTAGCCAAAAAGCCCGCAGTTTAAGAAATTATGGCGCACCGAGCAAGTATTTCCACACCGATATCGGCACTAATAGCCGTTTAGATAGCATACAAGCCGCCATTTTAAACATTAAATTACCCCATCTGGAAAGCTGGAATCGCTCCCGTCATCGAGCGGCAAGACAATACGACCGGCTTTTGGCTCCTTTAACCGATAAGGGCATTTTACCCATACGAGACGAAACCGAGACCGGTCATGTCTATCATCTCTACGTTATTCGCATTCTCCCCCATTGTCCCGTTGAACGCCAACAACTACAAGAACAATTAACTGCCGTCGGTATTCAAACCGGCATTCATTATCCGATTCCCTGTCATCTGCAACCGGCCTATCGCTACCTGGGTTATCAACAGGGAGACTTTCCTCATGCAGAGATTCTCTGTGAAGAAATTGTCTCTCTCCCCATGTACCCCGGCATCAGCGAGGAGCAAATTGAAATGGTTGTTGAACAGATTACTGCGATCATCGGGTAACATAAATTCAGAATTTGTCACTAAATCGCTCCGTCCTATGGGTATTAGTCCTTCCCTATCCCCCGTCTCCCACAAAAATCGGCAATCTTGGCTGATGATCGGTTTCTTGGCGGTTATCTATGGTCCGGTGATCTTTCACTGGTACGATGGTTGGCTGAATAAATCGATCGGCATCGAACACGAATACTTTAGCCACGGCTTGATTGGCCTTCCCTACGCCGCCTATATTGTCTGGCAGAATCGCAAAAAATGGCAACGCCTCGAAGATCGCTCCCATCCCCTCGGAGCCTTTTTGTTAACCCTAGGAGCGATTTTTTATCTCCTCGGTTCCTCTCTTTGGGTTAGTATGTCTTTCCCGATTATGTTAGCGGGAATCTGTCTCTGGTTAAAAGGAACGGAAGGTTTTAAATTACAGGGATTTCCCATACTTTTAACAGCCTTAGCGACTCCTAATCCCATCCCCTACCTGATTGCTCCCTATACCCTACCCCTACAGGTTTTTATTGCCGCTTGCGCTGGTTTTATTCTCCAGCAAGCAGGCTTAGATGTCTCCGTTGACGGTATCTATGTAGCGGTAGAAGGTAGGATGGTGGAAGTCGCTCCCTACTGTGCGGGGCTGAAAATGTTATTCACCAGTCTTTACGTCACCCTCCTGCTGCTCCATTGGACTGATACCATCGAAAACGGTCGTAAAACCCGCTTTATGCTCCTCAGTGCCTTTGGAATTAGTGTCGGGGCTAATATCGTTCGTAACGCGCTTTTAGCTTGGTTTCACGGCACAGGACAAGAGGCAAACTTTAAATTACTCCACGATAGCTGGGGGGGTGATTTGTACTCGGTCTTTATGTTATTACTGATCCTTTTGGTCTTCCAAATCATGCAGTATCGCGAGGCGGTCAAGAAACAGTCCCCGGCTCAAGAGGAAGGTAACCAGGATGATTAGTCAAAAAATTCCAGCCGAGGTAACTTTAGTGTTAGATAAAGTCAAAAAAAAGCTCCCGGGTAATTATTTACTGCTGTTGTGCCTGCTGCTGCTATTGATTTTAGGGGGTATCTTGCCCAATTTAATTTCTGGCCAGTGGTCTTGGGTGGATCAACCGAGAATCAGTAATATGCAGAAAATGCTGGCCCTACAAGAATCGGGAATCAAGTTCTCTGACCTGAAAACCATCGACCAGATCCAAGGTGAAATCGGTGAGGGAAAATGGTCGGTACAAGTGGTGGAAACTCCTGAAGGCAAGAGGATCACCGTGCTTTTAAAGCCACAGGTTTACTATAAAAATCAACCGGGATTAGAATGGTCGGATATCACTTCGATTAGTCGTTGGAATCAGGGGGAAACAACCGAGCTATTAATCCCCACCCAGTCGGGAGGAAAGGCCACGGCTCGATTCTATCGTGCCTGGACAAAAAACACCTTTGCCGTGGTGCAATGGTATGCTTGGCTAGGTGGTGGTCATTACGATCCCTCTGTTTGGTATTGGCTTGACCAATGGGCGCAATTAAAAAGACAGAGAGTACCCTGGATAGCCGTTTCCTTGATGATTCCCTTAGACCCGACCAAAGAACTGCAAACTCTCACCCCCTTTGCTCTCAATCTCGCCAAGGAAGTTCAAAGTAACTTAGAACAAAATGTCTTAAGTCAATTAACTTCTCTGCCTGAGACCAAAAAAGAAAAGTAGTTTTTCTGCTCCCAACTATCTGTTTAAAAAAAACTAGCTCAAGGCACTTTTCTAGTCCTTAATAGCTTCTTTGTTCCTCTCCCACTAGATAACTCTCAGAAAATAAATTGATATATCTGTATGATTCCACCAATGCTCAACAAGTTTTTGCCAGTTAGTTTATTCAGAACCGGGGCCATAGCCTTATCAGGGTTGAGTCTGACAGGGTTATTATGGGTAATTCACTCCGAGAGACTCAAGGCCCAGGGTCCTTTGTCCATACCCCAGACTCAACCAGGAGCCGGGTTGGAATTTTTGCCCCCCCAACCCCCTAATCCCACCTTTCCTGAAAACACGATTCCCCCCGCTGGCTACAGTCCTCCGGTTTACTCTCCCAATAATCCCCAATCCCGACAAATTCAGACCTATCGACTCGATATCGGCGATCAAATTACTGTCTCGGTTCCCGATTTTCCCGAATTTAATTCCACAGGGCCAGTGGATCCCGATGGGAATTTTCTGGTGCCGATTTTAGGGCGTATTCCGGTGCTGGGCTTGACTTTAGACGAAGTGCAAACTAAGATCCGCCTCGAATTGGGGAGAAAATACCTGCGGGAGGAACCGGAAGTGATTGCGGTTTTAACCACTGCCCGGCCCGTCCAGTTAACCATTCTGGGAGAGGTACAGCGGCCGGGGTTTTATAGTATTGCTCCTAATACTTCCCTAGCACAGGTAATTTTGGCGGCGGGGGGTGGCACTCCCAGAGCCGATCTGCGTTCGATCCTTGTCCGTCGGGTTTTAGTCGATGGTACAGTGTTAGAGGAGAAACTTGACCTTTATACTCCCTTAATTAAAGGGGAACGCTTGCCAGATCTGCGTCTGCAAGGAGGTGATGCCGTGATTGTTTCCAAGTTAGAAGTCGGCCAAGAGACGGGATATAATCGCACACTGGTGGCTAGAACCACCCTCGCCCAGCAGAATATCACCGTCAGGGTTTTAGCTCCCTCAATTCCTTCAGGAATTTCCCTGAGAAATGTTTCGATTCCTAATGGCAGTAGCTTCCTTGATGTAGTGGCTAGTTTACCGGTTTCCGATCGCCTGCGGATTAATGTCAATGAAGTGTCCCTGCTCCGTTTTGATAGTGCCAAAGGGGGAATTGTTAGTCAAACTTTGAGTCCGATAGCGGCAGTTAGGGGAGATATCTCCCAAAATGTCCCCTTAGAAGATCAGGACGTAATTATCGTCACCCGCACCCTGTTAGGGGAGATTTTCGCCGCTTTTAATATTATTACCCAACCCATCCGGGATATTTCCAGTTTTACCAATACAATTCTCGACTTTGGCAATCAATTCAATAACTTCCAATAATTGAGGGGCAACTTGCTCCCTTCACTCCTTAACACAACTTCATAAGCTAGGATTTCAAGGGCGAGAATCACTCTTGACCGCTAAAATGTAAAGAATCTGGGAATACATTAAAAAGCTATGGCTCTACCAATTGTTAAACGATTTCTCATCTCGCTAGATCAGAACAAATTTGTGGGAATATTCGTCTTCCTCGTCTGTTTAGGTGGTTCTGTGATCTTTGCTCTCCTACCCGATCCTGAGAAACCCCCCACCTTTTATCGGGCGGTGGGACAATTGGCCTACCGGGTGCCGCCGCCAGCTTTTACCAGTACAGGAAGCCAACTGCAAGAACAAGGGCGGGCTATTGACCGCGATTTACTGCTGTCTCCCCGGGTATTGGTCAGTGCCGCCCAAAAACTGCAATTTAATCAGGAACAGATCGTTAAAATTCGCGATCGAGATTTGAAAATCACCTTCCCCGGTGAAGCGGAAGGACAAAAAAATAATAGCGACCAACCCCAAGAGGTACTTTTAGAGTTAACGGCCGACTCCCAGGCCAAGGCGGAGTTAATTCTCGAAACCTTGATGAAGGAAATGGTGGAATACAGTCGCTGGCTGAATACTTCCCAGTTACGCGCCCGCATAGAAGCTCTCAGTGTCCGACTGAACGAAGTCCAAAAAGATTTAACCAGAGCCGAAGAAAAGTTTTATCGCTACATTAGTACCCAGGGTTCAGATTTATTGGCGATTCAAGACGGGAGTTTATTCACCGCTATCACCAGTAGTCAACAGCAACAGCGAGAAATTCGCCTAGAACTGCAAGGCATTCAAGGACAGATTAATAGTCTGAGTGAACAACTCGATTTAACCCCCGATCAAGCTTACACCTCCTCAGCCCTTAGTGCCGACCCGATTATTGCCAGTATCCGAGCGCAGATATTGGACACGGAAGCCCAATTGGAGGGACTACAGAAGGATTTACGTCCCGAACATCCCACCGTCGTTAAATTACGCAAACAACAGCAAGTTAACGAATCTCTCTTACAAAAAAGAGCCGCCGAGGTGATTGGAAAAGATGGCGTTCTTACCGCTCTTCCCAGCAGTCGCATCCGTCAGCAAAGTAATCTCGATGCCACCCGTCAACAACTAGCGGCTCAATTAGTCACCCTGCAAACCCAGCGCGAGGGTTTAATGAAACAATTAGAGTCCTTGGTGACTCAGGAACAGCAATTACGCTCCCAATACGAGAAATTCCCCGATAAACAGCTACAGCAAGCTCGTTTAACCCAAGCTGTCGCCTTTCAACGGGGTATCTACGAGAATATTCTCAATGCTCTGGTGGATGCTCAGGCCGCAGAAGCGGAAACCGTGGGTAGTCTCACCGTCGCCCAACCGCCGGTTGCTCAACCGATCGAACAGGTGTTTAACCGCAAGAATCGTACCTTGATTCTCTTGGTGGGTGCTGGTTTGGGAACTTTAGCCGGATTGGGTACGATTCTCCTGTTAGCAGTGATCGATGATCGCCTGCACAGTCCCCAAGAATTGCGGGAAGCTTTGGTTAGTCGGGATATACTACTCTTGGGACAATTGCCCATTGTCCGGAATTTAGAGGGCGAGGAAATCGAGCCGATTCTCGCCGATGCTAATGCCAATTATCTCCCCTACTACGAACGTTTACGCAGTACCCTGCGACTTGTGGGCGGCGGCGAAACGGTGAAAGTGGTTGTTGTCACCAGCATTACTGGCGGAGAGGGGAAAACCGCCACTGCCTATAATCTGGCGATCGCTGCAGCTTTAGCGGGCCGACGGACTCTGTTAGTCGAAGGAGATCTGAGAAGTCTTTCTAAGGCCGAAGAAATCGGAGTCACTCCCGATCCCAATTCTTTCCGAGAACCCCTACTTTACTACGGGGCAAAAAGTAAATCGATCCGGCTGGCCCCAAATATTGAAAACCTTTCCATTTTGCCTAGTCCCGGTCCGCAAAAACAAGCGGCAGCTATCATTGAATCGAGCGAATTACAATTAATTCTCAAAGATTCTCGCGGCCGTTTCGATCTGGTGATTGTCGATACTCCTTCTCTGTCTAGCTGTAATGATGCTCTTCTCTTAGAAGAACTAGCGGACGGGATTATTCTGGTAACGCGCCAGGGCATAACTCGTTCTAGTCTCTTGAGTGAAGCAACTGACCAGTTAACAGAAGCGGAAGTGAAAATTTTAGGGGCGGTGATTAACTACGTCGATATTACGCCGACTCTCAACACCGCCGAACCAGAACTGCCGCCTTTGATAGTTCCCCCAACACAGGAAAAAACAGAGACAGAGGAAGTGAAAGTGGAGGTGTAAATGGGGTTACTTATGACAAAATCTTCTGGCTCGATCGAATTGTGGTTCTTGCCAAGAAAAAGCAAAATGACTGATACTATCTATGCTGGGAAAAGCTAGGCGAATCGCTTCCATTTGCACTTCTAAGGAGGGACGATTGTTATAGGGTTGTCCCCATAAACCCGCTAAAGCCGGGATAACAGCAGTTTGATTTCCCCTGCTTGCCACTACTCTTTTGATCTGATTAACCACACAGGTACTATCATTACAATTAGCGTAGGACATGGGATGCCATTCTAGGGAAGCGGGAAAACTATCCCAAGCTTGTAAACGGGAATCAAAACCTTGATTACCCACAAGACGATTTCCATCAGGAAAAAACACTGCCCCGGCGGGAATTCCCTGACGTTCCACTAGGGCGGAAAAATAACTAATATAATCAATGACACCCTGGGCAGCATGGGCAACCGCTAGGAACCAAAGTTCTAATTTGAGGCGATCAAAACGACTTTGAACTGATTGTTTCATCTCCTCTTCTAAGGGGATTCTACCCTGCCAAAGAGGGGCGGTTTCTTGGGGATAAAGGCGATCGGCTTCGACGATATCATGGGGGGAAATTTGGCCGCGAGTCAGATAGCGATCGATTAAAAATTTGCCCTTATTATTCAATCCTCGATTAATTAAAGCTTGTCGGGATGCGGGACTAAAAATCCATAAATCTTGGACATTATCGGCAACGGAATCGACTCCTGTTCCTCTCGGATAGCGAATATAATCAAATAAAACTCCATCGGGACGACGTTGTAAAATGGCTTCTAGGAGAATTAAATAATCCTGTCGCGCTTGATTACTGTAGGGATCGACAAAAGTTTGGGATCGATCATCGACAAAAGAGGTGCTATCCTGTCCTTTACCATTGCGTGCTAACACCTCCTGTCGCTCGGGTTTTAAGCTATAAGCATAGCCAAAATTGAGGCTAAATAACCAAGCATACACCTTTAAACCGCGTTTATGTCCCTGTTCAATCGCCTGTGCTAATAAATCCACATTTCCAGCACCGGGATTTTTAATCACGCTATCCCAAACCGTGAGATTATTGTTAGGAGGTAATAGGACTTGACCATCGGCAAAAACTTCCAGATAAACTATATTATAACCTTTGGCCACGATGCGATCGAGGATACTTTCTATCGATCCTGGACGGGTATCACAGGAGTAAAGACGTAACCAGATCGCTTGTTCCTGTAACCAGTGTCGGGAACGACAAAAGCGCAATTGTTCAGCATATTTCTGCAATAAAATGTCATATTCTTGGGGGGAAGTTTGACGCAGATTTTCTTGTTGTTTGATTTCCGATTCGGAGAGTTGACAATTATCATTGACAGCGAGGCTAGAGTTAATCCCGAGAGGACTACTCCAGAGGATTATAGCGAGGAAACAGGATAGCGATCGCAGATAATTGACTTTTTTTAACATAGTTGTTCACGGCAAAAGTAGCAAAGGAGAAATTTTCTTAGTTTGCTATTTTTTTAGAGCAGTTATCTTAATGGTGAGGTATAATGTTTTCGGTTTGGGGATAGGAGAGACAGGAGACGATTCTCAGTCAGATTATACTTCACCTTGATCGAAAATTTGGGTTGAAA
>NZ_JASJFE010000211.1:0-3368 GCF_030067735.1 Microcystis sp. M53598_WE2
AACGTAGGTTGGGCTTCGGCCGTGAGCTTTTGCCGAACGGTTGAAGCATGAAACCCAACCCTCTCCCGATTCTACCGCAATTTTAACAGCGATCGAGTTATACTAAATCTTATTTAACAAGTATAGAGTGGCAAGTGGGAAGTGGGTTTTTAAAGTTGGATTGGCAGTTAATGATACTATCAAAAATCAATTTAGTATAAGCTTTCATTGTATTGGGAAAAACTTCAGCAGAATAGTTCATCCTTCCTAGCTAATTAACTAATAAGGACAAGTTAGGGAAATCTTTTCCCTAACTTGTTCCCTTTTGCGATAAGATAATTAATATAACTTCAAGGAGACTGCTCTATGAATATTCGTATTGGTAACGGCTACGATATCCACCGATTGGTAACAGGAAGACCTTTAATTTTAGGAGGAGTAGAGATTGCCCATACTGTCGGTTTATTGGGTCACAGTGATGCCGATGTCTTAACCCATGCTATTATGGATGCCATGCTGGGAGCGCTTAGTTTAGGCGATATCGGTCATTATTTTCCCCCCACAGACCCACAATGGCAAGGGGCGAATAGTTTAAAATTATTAGAACAAGTTAATCAATTAATTATCGATAAAGGTTGGCAGATTAATAATATTGATTCGGTAATTGTTGCCGAAAAACCGAAAATGAAACCCCACCTTATTGCGATGCGAACCAAGTTAGCAGAAACTCTCAAGATTAATCCGGAACAGGTGGGAATTAAAGCCACTACTAACGAACAATTGGGACCGGTAGGACGAGAAGAAGGTATCGCAGTTTATGCCGTGGTTTTATTGGTTAAGCAGTAGGTTAAATGCGGTGTTTTCCCTGCTATTTTCCCAGCCATTCTTCTCTGGTAATACCCGCTTGATTGAGAATGCGTTTTAACAGTCCTACCCCTATTTCACCTTGATGGGGATTGGGGATAATTATCGTTAAATTATCCCGACGCATTTGAGGGTGTTTACCCCCAGCGTAGGGACCTTCAAACCCAAGTTCTCGTAATCTTTGAACTAGATTAAGCCATGATACGGCGGTTAATTTAGGCATATCTTAAATTGAAGACATGGGTTGAGGAAGGAGATTAAGATCTATTCCTGCTAACACTGGAATCGGCAAACCTAAACACAGACGCAAAGCAATCCAATCGCTTAAAGCTTCGCGCAATTCTTGCTGGCAATCTTCTAGATTGGCGTGATTTGCCCAAACTCCCTGAAGGGGTGGAATTTCACCCCAATAAGTGCCATCTTCTTCAATGATTTCGTATCGAGCTAATGCCATCGCTTGATCAATATAACTGGCTAACATGGTTGTACTATTGGTAAAGCTTACTTACTATATTAAAGCAAATGTTTCCCAGCAGCCAGCTGCATTGGATTCGCCTTCAGATTATGATCAGGTAAGATGGTCAATCACCCAAGTTATCTGAATTGTTAATCTCGTTGGCTCGAAACTATAATGAATACACCACAAAAGATGAGCAAAAAGGTCTTGAAAGAATACCATCAATCGGCATCTTCAGTAGCTAATTCGACCCATAATCTGGTCACTGCTAGGAAGCTAATTGATTCCTTCTCAATTTTTGTCTAATCCCTAACTGCTAAATTCTCCCTATGACTGCCATTATCCAACAAATAAAAGAACGTTTTTCCCAATCCCTAGTTAAATCCTTTGGGGAAAACTTCGCCGCTACCGATCCTCTAATTGTGGCCGCTAGTAACCCCCGTTTTGGCGATTATCAATGTAATATTTCCCTCTCTTTAGCCAAAGAATTAAAACAAAAACCCCGGGAAGTAGCGACAACTTTACTAAAAAATCTAGAGATAGATGATCTCTGTCAAACCCCCGAAATTGCCGGACCTGGTTTTATCAATCTTACCCTGAAACCCGGTTATCTAGAAACCCAATTAAAAGACCTAATTACTGACAACCGTTTAGGAGTTGCCGCTGCTAACCCCAGTCAAAAAATTATTGTCGATTTTTCCAGTCCCAATATTGCCAAAGAAATGCACGTCGGTCACTTGCGATCGACTATAATTGGTGATTGTATTGCTCGGATTCTGGAATTTCGTCATCATCAAGTAATTCGTCTTAATCATGTTGGGGATTGGGGTACTCAATTCGGGATGTTAATCACCTATCTACAAGAAGCTTATCCTAGCGCTTTAACCCAAGCAGATGCTCTTGATTTAGGGGATTTAGTTAGCTTTTATAAAAAGGCCAAAATTCGTTTTGATGAAGACGAAAACTTTAAAGAAACTGCCCGTCAAGCCGTAGTAAAATTACAGTCGGGTGATCCTCAAAGTCGTCAAGCATGGCAGTTACTTTGTCAACAATCACGACGGGAATTTCAGAAAATCTATGATATTCTCGATATAAAACTGACCGAAAGGGGGGAATCTTTTTATAATCCCTACCTGGAAGCGGTAATCAGAGAATTAGATCAACAGGGATTGCTAACAGAAGACAACGGTGCTTTATGCGTCTTTCTCGATGGTTTTACCAACAAAGAGGGCGATCCTTTACCCCTAATTGTCAAGAAATCCGACGGCGGTTATAATTACGCCACCACCGATTTAGCGGCAATTTGTTATCGAGTGCGTCAAGATAAAGCCGCAAGAATAATTTATGTCACCGATGCTGGACAAGCTAACCATTTTGCCCAAGTATTTCAGGTGGCTAAAAAAGCGGGATTTTTACCCGATAATGTGGCAGTGGTTCACGTCGCTTTTGGATTAGTTTTAGGGGAAGATGGTAAAAAATTAAAAACTCGTTCCGGGGAGACGGTAAAATTACAAGAATTACTCGATCAAGCGATCGCCTGTTCCCTAGCTGACTTAGAAAAAAGACTGGCAAGCGAGGAAAGAGAAGAAACTGGCGATTTTATCGCTAATACTGCCGAAACCGTCGGATTAAGTGCCGTTAAATACGCTGATCTCAGCCAAAATCGCAATAGTAACTACGTTTTCAGTTACGACAAAATGCTCAATCTGCAAGGCAACACCGCCCCCTATATGCTGTACGCTTACGCTAGGGTTCAGAGTATCAGTCGCGAAGGTGGTATTAATTTTCAGGATTTAAGTGCCAATTCACCGCTAATTCTCAAGGATGAAAGCGAATTAATTCTGGCTAAACAATTACTGCAACTGCCAGAAGTAATTAGTGCCGTGGAAGAGGATTTATTACCCAATCGTCTATGTGATTATCTTTACGAACTCAGTAAAAAGTATAATCGTTTCTACGAGAATTGTCCCGTTCTGAAAGCAGCAGAACCGATTAAAACCTCTCGTTTATTTTTGTGTGATTTAACGGCAAGAACCCTAAAATTAGGCTTATCTCTCCTGGGAATCCC
>NZ_JASJFE010000411.1:0-1171 GCF_030067735.1 Microcystis sp. M53598_WE2
TCGATGAAGATAAAACTATTAGCGGACGCTTTGATATTGTCACGGTGAATAATTCGATATCAACTGTCAATGATATCCCTTTTTGGATTTTAGTAATTGAAGCTAAAGAGAGTGGAATCGAAGTACGTCAGGGATTACCTCAATTACTGACTTATGCCTACAATAGCTTAGAAAGACAACCCTCAGTTTGGGGATTAGCGACTAATGGCTTACAATATATGTTCGTCTATCTCAGACAAGAAACTAACCCCACTTATCAGATAATGCCAGAACTTAATTTAATGTATCCTCAATCAGCAATTAATCTGCTCCAAATTCTCAAGGCAATGGGTCAGCTAATTTTAGAGACATAAATTAGGACTCAAACAAGCTATAATCTCCTAGGCTTTTACTGTCTATATAGGGAATTAAAAGCGTCTTGAATAATCACCACTATCTAAAACTCCTGAGTCGAAAATAAACTTAATTAAGTTGTTCGATTGAACGAGAATGAATTAGTTGATGCTTGAGCAACATCTAACAAAGACTCGATCACAGAATTAACCACAGCAGCTACGCAGGAAATCGCTACACTATTACCCGTTAATTTTCGCATAGTTTGATAACTGCCAACAATTTGATAATCATCGGGAAAACCTTGTAAACGTAGCATTTCTCTTGCTGTTAAACGTCTTTTCCCATCCACTAACAAATAATTATAGGATGCTCCTGCTCGCAAGGCACAGGAATAGGGATAAGCGCTGACATTACCTCCTTTATTTTCGTGCCAGATGGTCGGTTCACTATAAGGTTTTTTTCCCTCTCTTTTCAGGAAGCGACTTTTTTGAATTCTTGCGGAAGCATAATAAAAATCCGAGACATTTTCCTCTAATATTTCCGTTAAAGTTGTTCTAGATAAAGCTGGTTTTGGCCAGATAAAACCCCGCGCTTCTCGGAAACCAACGATAAAAATTCGTTCCCGTTTTTGCGGTAAACCAAAATTAAGCGCATTCAAAACTCGGTAATCGGTATAGTAATCTAAATCTTGCAGAGTATCGAGAATAACTTCTAAGGTTTTTCCCTGTTGATGTCCCTGCAATTGCTTGACATTTTCCAGAATAAATGCTGCGGGTTGTTTGGCTTTTAAAATGCGGGCAATCTCAAAAAATAGCGTGCCTCTGGTATCTTCAAA
>NZ_JASJFE010000567.1:0-1450 GCF_030067735.1 Microcystis sp. M53598_WE2
CCCTAATTAGGGCTGGCTGAATAAATCTAAAAACCTTGTTGGCTAAGACTTTTAGACTTTTTTGAGCTCCAAAAGTGCCAGGCCTAGGAGTGATCAGGGGGGGGGAAATTCAGGTACTTTTTCCCTGAAAATCGGTAAACCCCCACACCCTGCCGCCAGGAAAGACTTTTTCAGCCAACCCTAATTGTGCCTCTAATTGACTAGAATAGACTTCTTGCAGAAATTGGGGAAGGGGGAAAGGGGAAATTTTAACCCTTAACCCTATATTCTATAATATGCAACCCTTTTACCTGCATTTGCGGAAAATTTTTTGATTTATGCAAGAGTTCTAATGATAAGATATTAGGTATGGCTGCCTTGGAGAGGTGGCAGAGTGGTTGATCGCGCTCGACTTGAAATCGAGTAACCAGCAATGGTTCGTGGGTTCAAATCCCACCCTCTCCGTACTCAACCAATCAAATTTGGACTCCAGTGGCCCGATTGTTCTTAGAGAGGGGAAAATAAAATATACTAGGCTAAAAGGACAATATTGAGGCAGTAGCCCCCCGGCATGGTTTTTTGGAAAAGATTGTTTAATAGCTCGGAAGTCACTGCATCTCCTGACTATTCGGGAGACTTGGTAGAGGTTGCCCAGAATGACCTCGGACAGACACGAGTGTTTTTTAGTACCGATCGAGAGCTAGACCTATATGAGTTAGAAGAACTTTGTGACTCGGTAGGTTGGGCCCGTCGTCCTTTACGCAAAGTTAAAAAGGCGATCGAATGTAGTTTTTTAGTGGTGTCGATGTGGGAAGTGCGAGGTAATCGCCGTCGTTTAGTGGGTTTTGCTCGTGCCACTTCCGATCACGCTTTTAATGCTACAGTCTGGGATGTGGTTGTTCATCCTCACTATCAAAGTAAAGGTTTTGGTAAAGCATTAATGAAATTTATGATTAGGAAGTTACGGGGTGAGGACATCAGTAATATAACTCTTTTCGCCGATCCGCAGGTGGTGGATTTCTATCGTCGTCTCGGTTTTGTTCTCGATCCTGAAGGTATCAAAGGGATGTTTTGGTATCCCGATTAAGAATGCCACTCTTAGGCTATACTAAAAAAGGAGTTTACTTCGGGATGTAGCGCAGCTTGGTAGCGCGCCTGCTTTGGGAGCAGGATGCCGCAGGTTCAAATCCTGTCATCCCGACTGGAGAGAAAATTCTTCAAATCCTTACTTTGTCTCCTTTCCGGTTGACAAGAAAGGCTGCCTTTTTTTATTGCCAAACTCTGGTGAGTTAGCGGGAAAAGTAGGGGCGAAGCATTCGGATAGGAAATCTACGGTTTCAGCGATAGGTTATGCCCGAATGCTTCGCCCGTACAGGACGCAGGTCGATGAAGATGCAAGGTTTTGAACCACGATTCTCTCAAAATCTGGCGTTGTCAAATTGAAAGATGCTCCGAATCAGCTTGGAACTGA
>NZ_JASJFE010000340.1:0-4110 GCF_030067735.1 Microcystis sp. M53598_WE2
CTTGTGTCTTCATCGGCCCGCGTCCTGTAGGGGCGAAGCATTCGGGCAATAACCTATCGGTGAAACCGTAGATTTTCTATCCGAATGCTTCGCCCCTACTTTTTGCCGCAAACCCTAATTAGAGCCGTCAGTCTTATCAGTTATCAGTTATCAGTTATCAGTGGGATTGTTCGGTGCGCAGTGGGGGAAACGGCGATCGCAATTGATCGCCATTCCTAGTTATACTTTTAGAACAGATTCAGATCCGTTAAAGCGCCGAGACTGCTAGAGGAGACTAACTTGGCGAATTTGCCGAGAATTCCCGTTTTATAGCGTGGGGGGCGCGGTTGCCAATGGTTACGACGACGGGTTAATTCTTCTTCCGATACATTTAAACTCAAGAGACGCTGACGAGCATCAATAGTGATTTGATCCCCCTCCTCTACTAGGGCAATTGTACCACCCACCGCCGCTTCTGGAGCGACGTGACCGACCACCATGCCGTAGGTTCCCCCGGAAAAACGACCATCGGTAATTAATCCCACGGAATCCCCTAAACCGGCGCCGATAATTGCCGAAGTGGGGGCTAACATTTCCCGCATACCCGGTCCGCCTACTGGTCCCTCGTAACGGACAACCACCACATCCCCGGCTTGAATTTTTCCGGCTAAAATTGCCTCTAAACAGGTTTCTTCCGACTCAAACACCCGCGCCGGTCCGGTGATTACCGGAGTTTTCACGCCGCTAATTTTGGCCACGGCCCCCTCTGTGGCCAGATTTCCTTTTAAAATGGCTAAATGACCCTCTTTATAGACAGGATTGCTAAAAGGACGGATAACATCTTGGCCTGAGGGCGGTTGGTCGGGAATATCGGCTAAAATCTCGGCGATAGTCTGACCGCTAATGGTGAGAGCATCCCCGTGTAGTAAACCATTAACCAGGAGAATTTTCATCACTTGGGGAATACCGCCGGCTTTGTGCAGATCCACGGTAACGTAACGCCCGGAGGGTTTAAGATCGCAGATAACTGGTACACGCTGCCGGATGGTTTCAAAATCATCGATCGATAATTCTACCCCGATGGTGCGGGAAATGGCTAAAAGGTGCAGCACAGCGTTAGTGGAACCTCCCACCGCCATAATTACCGAAATGGCGTTTTCAAAGGCTTTACGGGTCAAAATTTGGCTAGGGAGAATCTGTTTTCTAACCGCCTCGACCAAAACCTTGGCCGATTCTTCGGTACTATCGGCTTTTTCCGCATCTTCGGCGGCCATGGTTGAGGAATAGGGTAAACTCATCCCCATGGCTTCAAAAATGGAAGACATGGTATTAGCAGTAAACATTCCACCACAGGAACCAGCACCGGGGCAAGCGTTGCGTTCAATTCCGATGAGGTCTTCTTCACTGATTTTACCGGCGCTGTACTGTCCCACGGCTTCAAAGGAACTGACCACGGTTAAATCGCAATCTTTGTAGCGCCCCGGTTTAATCGTGCCACCATAGACGAAAATAGCGGGAATATTCATCCGGGCCATGGCAATCATTGCCCCCGGCATATTTTTGTCACAACCCCCGATAGCGAGGACTCCATCGAGACTTTGACCATTACAGACGGTTTCAATGGAATCGGCGATTACTTCCCTAGAAACGAGAGAATATTTCATCCCTTCTGTTCCCATGGAAATCCCGTCACTAATGGTGATAGTCCCGAAAAGTTGCGGCATTCCCCCCGCTAATCTCGTGGCTGCTTCGGCACGCATTGCTAAATCATTAATTCCCATGTTACAGGGGGTAATGGTGCTAAATCCGTTAGCGATGCCGATGATTGGTTTGCTAAAGTCCTCATCCCCAAAACCTACCGCTCTTAACATGGCCCGATTAGGACTGCGTTGGGTACCTTGGGTAACAATGCGACTTCTGTAGTTATCTGCCATAACTTTATCTTTCTCCAATGGCGGCTGACGGGTGCGATCGCGGCTCAAGTTCTCCAATCGCACCTTTATTTCTATTTTCTGACTTTTGGCCGCTCTGAGCAGGTTTTAGGACAGTCCATCTCTAAAGAAAATATAAAACTGTGGGATGATTCAGGGTACAACTATAAAATCAGCAATATCGAGAGTTCCTGTTAATCCAGTGATTTCGATAATTGCGTCGGTGGCTGCATTAAATTCTCGACATTGGCTCCTAAAGTCAAATTAACCGAGGCTCGAATGGTATCGATTTCTGTGGTAAGGTTAATTTATCAGTGCGAAATCAGCCGCTATCAGGGTAGGAACAGTCAACAAATTGGCAAATTCAGAGCCACTTCCTAAACCAGCAGCACTACCATTTTGATTGTAGTAAATACTGCCACTGCTGTTACTGTAAACGATAAAAGCACTGCTAGTGGCGACTAAATCATCGTCAGCGACGCTGGCAAATTCAGCCGGTTGACTGAAGCCATTGCCAATGATACTTTGTAAGGCAGTAAAGATGGCTTTACTTAATACTATTTTATCACTGCCCGAAGTGAAATCGCTGATGGCATCGATGCCTAAATTACTACTATTGAAGATAAAATTATCGCTACCATTACCACCAGTAAGTAAATCATCACCAAAACCACCAATTAACCTATCGTTTCCGTTTTGACCGGTTAATTGATCGTTGCCACCACCACCAGTTAGAGTATTATTAAGGCTATTCCCGGTTAGTCGGTCATTACCGCTATCGCTAATAATATTTTCGATGGTGTTATTTGCCGAAAAAGTCAATTTTAGATTATTGGTAACGGCGGTTTGGACAGCAGTAGTCCCCAAGTTAACTCTTACTGCGGTATTTGTCCCAGTAAAGTCGAGGGTATCGATACCACCAGTGGTAGTTTCTTGGATGGTATCGCTTCCTAATGGGGTTGAAGCATTGAAACAGTAAATATCGTTACCATTAGCACCAGCGAGGATATTGTTACCGCTATTTCCAGTGATTTTATTGTCACCAGCGTTACCTGTACCATTAATATTATTACTGCCAATTAGTCTGAGGTTTTCCACATTATTGGGTAAGGTTCGAGTAATGCTGCTTTGTAGGGTGTCAGTAATAATTACTTGTCCAATTGCTTCGTCGGGATTGATGGTAGCATTAACCGCATTTGACAGGGTTACTGTAAAGGCTTCATCAGGTTCATTGAGGTTATCATTGAGGATGGGAATGCTAATAGTAGCGGTGACAGTATTAGGTGCAATGGTGATAGTTCCAGTTTTGCTAGTGTAATCTACATTGGCGGTAGCGTTAATGGGTGCAGTGGTATAGTTGACGCTAATTGGTTGTGTACTTGGATTATTTACAGTGACGGTGAGGATTGCATTACTATTTTGACCTTCCACCACGGTGATGTCATTGATGGAGAGTTGCGAGGTGACAGTGCTATCGTCATCATTAATCGTACCTTGTCCTTGATTATCGGTTATCGTAACATTACGACCATTGGCTTGTAAGTTACTCAGATTGAGGAAGAAAGTCTCGTTATTTTCAACTTTAGTATCGCCATTGACAGCAACAGTAATCGTCTTAGAAGTCTCCCCAACATTGAAGGTTAAGGGAGTAGTAGCAATCGCTGTATAATCATTATCTGCTGTGGTAGCGGTTCCATTGGCTGTGGCGTAATTGAGGGTGACAGATGTATCGACGGGATTGGAAAGGGTGACGGTAAAGACTGCATTGGTAGTCCCGCTATTTCCTTCGCTAACAGTTACGTCATTGATTGAAATAGAGGCACTGTCATCATTATTAATTGTTCCCGTGGCTGCGTTAGGAGTACCTATTGTATAACCTGTCCCCGCAGCGAGGGTTAAAATAACAGTTTCGTTACTTTCTACTATTGTGTCAGCAGTGGGGTCAACGGTTACAGTCGCAGTCGCTGAACCAGCAGCAAAGGTGACTGTATTGGTAGTCCCTGTACGAGTGTAATCGGTATTAAGAGTAGCTGTTCCCCCGAGGGTGTAATTAACTGTTAAAGTATTTGTTGTTACTCCTGTACGAGTGAAGGTATAAACCAGATTTGTTGTCCCATCTTCGGTAACACTACTGGGAGAAACTGCAAGAGTGATACTAGGTAAATCATCATTGGTAATTGTCCCCGTCACTGGGGTGGTC
>NZ_JASJFE010000467.1:0-1510 GCF_030067735.1 Microcystis sp. M53598_WE2
CTCCCTCGATGGACTTGGCGTTAACTCCCCCCTCAATCAATTTGACCCCAAATTTGACCTTAAAGGCATCGGCATCGACTACAAAGGCAGCGACACCCT
Source organism: Microcystis sp. M53598_WE2 (assembly GCF_030067735.1). Classification (NCBI taxonomy): domain Bacteria; kingdom Bacillati; phylum Cyanobacteriota; class Cyanophyceae; order Chroococcales; family Microcystaceae; genus Microcystis; species Microcystis sp. M53598_WE2. The sequence goes on from NZ_JASJFE010000467.1 coordinate 100, forward strand.
AGAAATAGGAGGCGCATTCCTCAGAACTACCCGAAACGGCATAGACGAATACGACGGTGCCGCCGTTATCAAATTTAACGTCAAAGGCAAAGCCCTCAAACTTTCCGCCATAGGGTCCTATGCTTATTTTCAAGGGCATCCCTCCCTCTTTATCTACGCCATTCTTGACTACCCCATCGGTGGCCCATCCTTCTTCTTCGTCACCGGATTAGCCGCCGGCTTTGGCTATAACCGCGCCCTCAAAGTCCCCACCATTGACCAAATTGCCACCTTTCCCCTTGTCGCCGAAGCGGTTAACCCTCCTCCGGCTGAGGGTTCTAACTCAGACCAAGCCGCCCGACTCACAGGAGAACTAACCAAACTCCGAGACTATATCCCCCCCGAAACTGGGCAAATATTCCTCGCCATCGGCATTAAATTCACCTCTTTTAAACTAATTGACTCTTTTCTCCTGCTTACCGTCGCTTTTGGTAATCGTTTTGAACTTAATATCCTTGGTTTAGCCACCCTCATCGCCCCCCCAAATGTAGGCGCAGGAGTCCCCCCAGTTGCCGAGGTACAACTAGCCCTCAAAGCCAGTTTTCTGCCCGCCGAAGGATTTATCGGCGTTATTGCCCAACTTACTCCTAACTCTTATATCCTTTCTCAAGCTTGTCATCTCACCGGAGGATTTGCCTTTTATGGCTGGTTTGCCCCTAACGTCCATGAGGGAGATTTTGTCCTCACTTTAGGGGGTTATCATCCCCTCTTTAAAGTCCCAGACCATTACCCGAAAGTACCTCGCCTTGGGCTTAATTGGCAAGTTAGCAGTGAACTTTACCTCAAAGCAGATGCTTATTTTGCCTTGACTCCTTCCGCTATCATGGCCGGGGGACACCTCCAAGCTACTTGGAATAGTGGTCCTCTGAGTGCTTGGTTCAACGCCGGGGCAGATTTTCTCATGTCTTGGAAACCCTATCACTATGATATTTCTATCTATATTGATATGGGAGTGTCCTATACTTTCCACTTTTTTGGAACCCATCATATTACTGTTCAATTAGGGGCAGATTTACACATCTGGGGACCCGAATTTACAGGGATTGCCCATATTCATCTTTGGATTATTTCCTTTGATGTGCGCTTTGGTAGCAGTGCCTCGCAAGCACCCACAGCCATTGACTGGAATGAGTTTAAAACCTCTTTTCTCCCTGCTGCTGATGCTATTTGTACCATTGCCGTTAAAGAGGGTTTAGTCAGAAAAGTTAATCAAGACGATAAAACAGATTTAGGGAACATTAATCCTAAAGATTTCTGCTTAGTCGCTAATTCAGTCATTCCTGCTAAGAAAGCTGTCTATACTAAAGATATAACTCTTCAAGACGATCAAATCCAAATCGCGGCAAGTAATACCCAATTTGGCATCAGTCCA
>NZ_JASJFE010000079.1:0-1588 GCF_030067735.1 Microcystis sp. M53598_WE2
ACGGGAGACGGGAGACGGGAGACAGCTATTAGGGATCGGATTTGAGTTTTCAGTTCAATGTTTCCTCACACCAGAAGTCTGACGGAGTAGTGGCTTAGATGTGTAATTAATTTTGCTTAGGTACTTAGTATGATCGCAATCTTGTAGGGTGCGTTCCCTAATGTGGCTCCTACCGCTCCACCAATAGATTTTAATGATATTTATCAATCTCAGGTGCGCCCCCAAGTCGAGGAGGGCAATCATGGGAAGATTGTAGCAATCAACATTGAAACAGGGGTTTTTGAAGTGGCAAAAGACAGCCTCACAGCTTTCGATCAACTTTTAGCCCGATTGACCGATGCTCAAATTTGGTTCGTAAGAATCGGACATCGAGCAGTTCATCGAGTCGGTTTGATTGGGGCAAATTTATTTCAATGATTATAGGTAACGTCAATGCTAATCGTGAGGCAATTATTCAGATTGCAGTTCTAGAGGATTATAAAAATATCTGCTGTCGCACTCCAGCCCATCGCGGCTGAGTTCAACCGTTATCGAGAAAAATAGTTAAATCCCGTCAAATTCCCCTAAAACTTTCACTTCTGGTTCTAACCAGAGGGACCAGCGATCGAACACTTGTTCCTGCACATGGCGAATTAAACGCAGAATATCCGAGGCTTTTGCTGAACCAATATTCAGGATAAAATTAGCGTGTAATTCTGATACTTGCGCCCCACCAATTTGATAACCTTTTAATCCCATTCCCTCAATTAAAGCCCCGGCGAATTGCGGTTTAGGATTGCGGAAAACACTACCACAACTGGGACGATCATAGGGTTGGGTATTTTTGCGATGGCGTAAATTATGGGTAGTAATTGCCATTATTTCCTCGTGATTATCGGTAGCTTCTAACTGAAATGTGGCTTCGACAACTAAACGTTGATCCCCTTGCAGAGAAGAACTGCGATAACTATAATTTAAATCTTCTTTGCTTAAAGTTTCTAACTGACCATCGGGATTTAATACCAGCGCCCGCACTAATCGATCCGCCACACAGGAGGTATGTGCGCCCGCATTCATCACCACAGCCCCCCCCACCGTACCGGGGATACCCACCGCCCATTCTAAGCCCCTCCAGCCCCGTTTTGCCGCTCTCCAAGCTATTTTTGGCAGGGGTTCCCCCGCCGCTGCTGTAATCGTAGCAGTTTCGGCATCAAAACAACTCGATCGCAGATGGCGAGTATTGAGGACAAGTCCGGGTAAACCTCGATCGCTGATTAGTAAATTTGAACCAGCCCCCAAAACAGTCAAGGGCAACCCTTGCGATCGCACCCAAGCGAACAATTCTCTTAATTCCTCTAGATTAACTGGTTCGGCATACCATTGCGCTCTTCCCCCCACCCGGTAGGAAGTGAACTCAGCTAGAGAAACAGAGGATTTAATCATAGGGTTTTAGGGGGTTGGGAATTATAAATTATGAATTATAAATTATGAATTGGGGATATGAGGAGCAGAACGTAGGTTGGGCTTCGGCCGTGAGCTTTTGCCGAACGGTTGAAGCATGAAACCCAACGATCATGTTACTTATTTAGGGTCTGCTGAAAAAGTACGG
>NZ_JASJFE010000326.1:0-1898 GCF_030067735.1 Microcystis sp. M53598_WE2
CCACACCCTACACCCCACTTCCCCACACCCTACACCCCACACCCCACACCCCACACCCCACACCCTACACCCCACACCCTACACCCCACACCCTACACCCTACACCCTACACCCCAATTCACTCCTCGGTGCGATAGCCAAATTCTGCTAAAAGTGAGCGAGATTGTCGCCATTTCGGTTCTACCTTCACAAATAATTTTAAATATACCTCCCCGGCGATTAACTTTTGAATAGCCGATCGAGCCGAAGAGCCGATCGCTTTTAACATACTGCCATTTTTACCGATGACGATCCCTTTTTGGGAAGCTCGTTCCACGTTAATGGCGGCAAAAACCTTGGTTAAAGCGGGAGTTTCCTCGACGCGTTCAATCACCACCGCCACAGAATGGGGAATTTCCTGACGGGTTTGCAGTAAAATCTGTTCACGGATTAATTCGCCCATAATAAACCTTTCCGGTTGATCGGTGACTAAATCGGGGGGATAGTAATAGGGACCGACTTCTAGGGAATCAATTAACAGATTTTGCAATTCTTCGATTCCCGTCCCCTCCAGTGCCGAAAATTTGAGCAGAGGCCAGTTATTTTCCGCCGCTAAGGTACGATAACTATCGTCTAGAGGCTCCCGGTCTTCCGGTTGCTGATCGGCTTTATTTAGCCCTAAAATCGTGGGAGTTTGGTTTTTAGTCAGTAAATCGGCGATATAGCGATCGCCACTACCCAAAAAATTGCTACTATCGACAACAAATAAAACTAAATCTACAGAATTTATGGCGTTTTCAGCATTTTTAACTAAAACTTTGCCTAATTCGTGATGGGGCTTGTGAATGCCGGGGGTATCGACAAAAATCATCTGGGCGCGCTCGCTGGTGACAATGCCGCGTAAACGGTTGCGGGTAGTTTGAGCGATGGGAGAAGTAATGGCGATTTTTTGTCCCACTAATTGATTCATCAGGGTAGATTTGCCCACATTAGGACGACCAATAATGCCAATAAAACCCGATTTAAAACCGATCGGTGCGACGGGAATTACTGCCGAATCGAGATTAACGGCTTGAGAGTTGATAAAATCGTTCATAATTAAAGAATATTACTTAAAAAATATTTTTACCCATGCAAAGGATAATTTTGTTCTTGTTAGTATTGATTCTAGGCTGTAGTAACCATTTAGAATTATCTATAGCGGGAAATTTAAGCGATCGCTTAACCGATTATCCTCGCTGGATGACTAAACCGGTGGTTAGTTTTGCCAGCGGAGATTTAGTTTATCCCGATTGGATAGTAGGCAATTGGACTGTCACCAGTACCCTGATTGATTTAACCGCTCCTCTTGCTCCCCAGATTATCACACCTGGTTTTGAAAGTAATCGTCGTTACCTAGAACAATCGATCGAGTTTCCAGTGAGATTCATCGAGAAAGCTATGTCCAGACCGATAAATGCTGCCTTTTTATCCACCATTATCAGTAAACCATCAACTGTGGCCGATCGATCCTTTAATGGTTTAGCAATTAGTCGCGCCTATTTAGGTAATCAATCGGTATTATCGGTAAAAACTGACCCCAATAATCCCAATCGTCAGATTACCTTTTTACGGGGCGCTCATCAACTAATTTCCACGGTAATTGCCAGAAATAGCGAAACTCCTAGCCGAAATCAATTTATTGCCACAGAAATTATTCAACAAATTTTCCGGGGAGAAACCAATACTTATCTTAATGAGGTGGAAACCACCACCGCCTATCAGTTATTATCTCCTAATAAAATTCTAGGCGATCAGGTGACAGCCATTTATCTTTCCCCCCAATCGCCTGATTATTTCCAAGCGCCGAATCGTCCTGTGGCTTTGTATCGTTATCGCTTACAATTGCTGAAAGATTAATATAGATCCTGAAAAAATCA
>NZ_JASJFE010000865.1:0-4648 GCF_030067735.1 Microcystis sp. M53598_WE2
AGGTTTTTAGATTTATTCAGCAAGCCCCAATTATTAACGTCCCTATTTGATCGAGAATACACCAATCTATTACTTTTTTGCTGGCCCTGTGTAGGTAATTTTCTCCTCGACAGTTTCGTTTATGGCTTAGGAATATCAATTTTTGAGGTTTGAGGTTTTGGGTATGATTAGGTGTTGACAATCTCACCGTTAAGCCTACGGCTATAATGGGAGATTGCTGCTTCTACTCCTCTTAACTAGACACAATCGGAAAATTATGCCCCCGTCAGACCGAATCCACAAGCATTTTAACTTAACGTCCATCGACTGCCAGGCGGCGGACGGAGCTAAATAAGGATCGGGAGGTCAGTCCCCGTCATACCTAACGATAAAGGGCGCAAACCTTACGCCCTTTACAGAATGATTTTAAACCGATTGCTCTAGCAAAATTGTCTGTTTACCCGATGTTAATAATAACTGGGTTTGCTTAATTTCTCCCTTGTGGTTACGCCATTGAATGTCAACGGGTAGAGCGGTATTAGGGTCAATTTTGCCTAAACCAAAGTGTAATACTGGACTTCTCACGCCAGAATGACCATTGCCCCCATCTACCTGCGCCACCAGCTGACTGCCATCAGGTAGAGACACCTTAACCGCTGCGCCAATTGCGGGGATACCCATTTTCCCCTTTTCTGAAGAGGGATTAGGGGAGAGCGCAGGGTTTAAAAGCTCTAATTCCAGAGATTGACCGATATTTGGACTATCATTGCGATAAAAATAAGAGGTTTCCCACTGATTTGCCACTACAAAGTCTAAATCCCCATCTCCATCCACATCGGCGGTGGCAATTCCTCTGGTGACAGAGGGATCATCTAAGCTTAATTGCGATGCCAAATCATAGTAACGTCCATCTTTACCCCGCACAAAAAAGGGATTATGTTGATGACCACTTAAATCGTCTCCATCTTGGAAATGAAACCAACTATTGGGGATTTTCAGGACTTGATCATTACTCATGGCTAACTCATGTAATTCCGGCCAACGATTGATGTCACCCTTACGAAATCCTGTAGCTTGTAACGCTTCTAACTCCCCATCATTATCAAAATCGCCGAATTTTGTTTCCCAACTCCAGCCACTACGAGAGACTCCCAAGGGTTCGCTTTTATCGACATAAGGGGCGATTCCTCGGGACATTTTCTCCGTTTCTCCCGTACTGGTAAAGAGAAAATGACTTTCCTCTAGGGCGTATTCCGAAGCAATATTACTCACATAGATGTCTAGGAGTCCATCATGGTTAATATCTCCGAAATCTACCCCCATTCCCTTAAAGCTATCATGGCCCAGTACCTTAGAATTGGGTGTCGTTAAACCTTTTTGCCCTTCCAGTAAGGCAAATTGGAGATGTCCTCTAGTAGAGCGATTATGTAAGAGGCGATCGGGTCCGAAATCATTGGCAAAATAAATCTCTGGCAATAAATCCCCGTCTAAATCGGCTGTTCCGACGGCCAATGTCCAACCATGAGCAATTTTCTCCTCCAAAGCATCTTGGACTTCTTGATAAGTCACTCCAGTGCTAGAGGCATCGGACCACAAGAAAACTCGATTTTTACCGCCATTATAAGCACGGGTCATCGAATCTTGCATTTTCTCGATTTTCTGAGAATTGACATCCAAAATCTCGGCATTATCTGGGAAGTAATTGCCAATGATTAAGTCTGGGTGTCCGTCCCCATCTAAATCCGAGAAGGTTGCTGCATTGGTGTACCATTTTTCCCTTTTTTGGCTGATTTGCTGCTGAAGATAACCTTGATCTTGCTTGATAAAAGCGATCGGTGTTCGTCCCCAATAATACACTAATAGATCCCTGAGTCCATCTTCATTGAGATCACTGGGAATACATCCCATCGGGGCCATGGTTTGGTCGTTATAGTCAAAATCGGTGACATTCAGGGTGAAGGGCTGATAACGATTGCCCGTACCCGGAACAGGGGAGATAATCACCTGATTGCTTTGGGTTTCTACATGACAGAGATCATTATCCCAGCCATCTCCATCGAGATCCCCCAGGGCAACTGCCGCCCCAACTGCCGAAATCCAGGCCGAATGACGGCTTAAACTGGGATTTGTCGGTCTTTCTACTTGATAGGGTTGATTTTCTAATTCAGGTAAGGGAAAACGAGTAAAGGCAAAGCGAGAAGCGATCGCATCTCTTTCGGCCATTGATAGGGCGGGGAGACGGGAAACAGAGAATAAGACTAAAATTAGCCCCAATGCCAAGATAGACTTACTATGGCGTCGGATGAATTTTTCCAAACGATTCATGGTTTCAAAGAAGTAACTACATTCAATCTAAGCTTAAGACAGTTGAGGGGATTAGGTGCGAAAATGACTTTGGATGGCTTGTCGCCATTGTTCATAGGCAGGGATTTGGTCGTGGTAATCTAAGCCGATGAGGGTATCATCAGTGATCTTGGCTGTTTCAGTAATAGCCATTCCACACAAAATTTGACAGGCTATTTCGGTATTTTCCTGGCAGTTTTCGGCTAGTAAACGTGCTTTTGCCGCAAAAGCTGCTCCCTGGGCTAATTCTGCTCTATAAGGTTCAGCAAGCTGTTTTAAATGTTGAATTTCTTCGGGAGACACTCCCCCCGCATAAGTACAAGCCAAGCCGATCCCACTCCATAAATGGGGTTGAAGCAGCGGGTCGAATTTTTGGATCTGATCGGCAATTTCGGCAATATTTGCCCCTTTCACAAACCAAAGACTGCGCCCTAACCCTTGGGCAAAGACAAGACGCGCATAACCCGATAATTCTTGAGGAGACTTTCTCTCTCGGATATACTTAGGCCAGGCAAAGTATCCTTGATGAAATCCATAGCCGTCAAGGGCTAACCAACCTAATAGGGAATCTGGAAAATGTTGGGCAGAATCTGCTAATTTTTGGAGATAAAAGCGCAAAGAAAAGGGAATACGGGCTAATTGCCATCCTTTCCCTACATAGGCCATGTAAATATGCTTTTTCCCCTCGTTTGCTAAAAAATGCTCAAAGCGATCGCACTTACCCAGGGTTAAACAATCTAGCAGAGATAAAGCCATCGCTGCCCCTTCATAAGCAAATCCTCTCAGATTGAGGGTGACACCTTCAAGAAGAGGAAACAAGTCCGTGAGAGAATGAGCCATAATTGCTGCATTATAGCCATAGATAAAAGTTTGCCCGATCGTTTCCAAATATATCTGTTTTTGAGGCTGAACAGCCGGGCTGCGGCTTTGCGGATCACAGATGAATCCACGCTGATTAAAGGTTGCCGCTTGGGGTGAAAGGAGCAACAATCGTTGTGGAAAACGATTTACCTGCCTAGGAGAAAATTTGTGATCAAAATTGACAGCAGGATGCTCGAAGGGTGCGCCTGAGAAATTAGATGCCATTGTTAAAAAAAGTTGACAAAGTTGACAACCCTTGATGGGAGGCCGAAGATATGACCTCATGTTACCTTAAACAAAGTTTATTTGATGAATCCTTATCCCTGTTAACAACAATGGCTAACTTTCGCCTTCAAAATTCCTATTCTTTAAAATATTGGTTTTGGGGTCTTTTAGGAGCTTTTATGGGATTTAGCTTGGGAACAACCGTTATTATCTTCTATTTTAGACCAGAATCATCCTTGAAAGCTTCCCAGTTATCGATTTCCCCGACGGTTTCTCCTGATACTCCCGAAGCTGTTGCTGCCCTTGGTTATCTTGAACCCCAAGGTGGAATTACTCAAATATCAGCTACTGCCTTTTTGGAAGGAAGTAGAGTAGATAAAATACTGGTAAAACAGGGAGAAAAAGTTGAAAAAGGCGAAATTATGGCTATTTTAGATAATAATGCCCGTTTGCGAGCAGCCCTGAAACAAGCTCAAGCAAATCTGGGTTTAGCAGCATCTAAACTCGAAAAAGTGAGAGAAGGGGCAAAAAAAGGCGAAATTATGGCTCAAGATTCCCGTATGCGTCAAAGCAAAGCGGAATTAGAGGGACAAATAATGAGGCAAACAGCAGCGATCTCTAGTTTGGAATCGGAACTTGAAGGGGAAAAACTAGGACAAAAAGCTACCGTTGAAAGAATTAAAGCAGAATTGAATAATTCTCTCACAGATTGTCAACGTTATCAATCTTTATACCGTAATGGTGCAGTTTCTCAAGGGGAAAAAGAGCGATTTTGTTTAGAGGCGACAACTACACAAAAAAGACTCCAAGAAGCTGAGGCTAACTTGCAACGCATTACGACTACCTTAGAACAAAAAATTCAGGAAGCCAGAGCCAATCTACAACGAACTCTTAATACTTTAGAACAACAAATTCAAGAAAACCAAGCTATGTTAAGTGCAGTTACGGAAATTCGTCCTGTTGATCTTCAAATTGCTCAAGATGAAGTAATGACAGCTAAGGCTAATGTAGAACGCGCTCAGGCGGAATTAGAATTATCCTATGTGCGTGCGCCCCATGCAGGAATAATTTTAAAAATTAATACTTTTCCTGGAGAATTAGTGAAAAATGAAGGGATTTTAGAATTGGGAAACATCCAAAAAATGTATGTGACAGCAGAAGTGTATGAAACCGATATTAGTCGAGTTAAATTAGGTCAATCTGTAACGATAAAAGCCGATAAAATGCTCGGAGATTTAGA
>NZ_JASJFE010001051.1:0-2969 GCF_030067735.1 Microcystis sp. M53598_WE2
ATTCTATCCACATTTTCCATAACAAACCATTGCGGACTTACTCCAGTTACAATTTCGGCGAATGTGAGCGTTAGATTCGCTCGTCCTAAACCCTCGTCTCTCTTCCCAGCACTGGAAAAGTCTTGACAAGGAGGGCTGCCGACAATAATCTCAGGATTATATTGAGCCAATATTTCTTGATTAGATTCTCTAGATAAATCGACATTAAATATCGGATGACTAAAGTTATTGCTATAGACATCTATAGCAGGTATCCAATTATCAAATGCGGCCACAATAGTAAACCCCGCTTTCTGGAAACCTAAAGATAAACCACCACAACCAGCAAATAAATCGATTGTGATCATTTTGCTCCCTCCTCTAAATTGACTCTCGAAAGCATAAAATAAATTATCGGAATCGGGAGCTAGACCGTATAACTCTTTTGTACTTAACTCCGCCGGTTGAACTTTTAAATTTTCATCGAGTTTCAGATAGACATTTTTCAGTCCTTTCCCATCCAAGTAAGCGCACAAAGAAGCTGGAAATGAGGAATTAAATTGATTTTTCCCCCATGTTTCTTTTTGGGTAAAATCCCGATTCGAGTGCTTCAATCCGAATAAACTAGGCTTAAATATTGCCGATTTTCCCATTACCTCAACCCGATCGCTGAAATTATCTCATCAATAATCTTAATAGCAATAAACGGGGCAATCACGCCCCCCACGCCGTAGATGAGGATATTGCGCCGCAATAGTTGGTCAGCGGTGAGCGGGCGAAATTGAACGCCTTTAAGTGCCAGGGGAATCAAAACGGGGATAATCAGGGCATTGTAGATCAGGGCTGAGACGATCGCCGATTGAGCGCTTTTCAAACCCATGATATTTAAAGCACCGATCCCGGCAGCGGCGAAAATCGTCGGGATAATGGCGAAATACTTAGCGATATCGTTGGCTACCGAAAACGTGGTCAGGGCGCCGCGGGTAATGAGTAACTGTTTGCCGATGGTCACTAAATCGATCAGCTTGGTCGGGTCGGAATCGAGATCCACCATATTAGCCGCCTCCTTCGCCGCTTGGGTTCCGGAGTTCATCGCCACACCGACATTAGCTTGGGCCAGTGCCGGTGCGTCGTTGGTTCCGTCTCCCGTCATGGCAACTAACTTGCCCTTGGCTTGCTCGCGACGGATCACCTCGATCTTATCTTCTGGGGTGGCCTCGGCGATAAAATCATCCACCCCCGCCTCCGCCGCGATCACCGAGGCCGTGATCTGGTTGTCGCCGGTGAGCATGATCGTTCTCACACCCATGCGCCGTAATTGGTCGAAACGCTCTTTTAATCCAGGCTTCACGATGTCCTTGAGATAGATCACCCCGTAGATATCGTTACCCCGACAGACGGCGAGGGGAGTCCCCCCCAAATGGGAAACCCTTTCCTGTGCCTCATCGAGGGTCTCGGGAACGGAACCACCGCGGGAACGGACGAAACCTTTAATCGCGTCTACGGCTCCCTTACGGTATTCCTCGCCGGCCCTATCGGTGCCGCTCATGCGGGTACGAGCGGAGAATTCGATTCCCTCGCCGGGTTGGCCATCGATATCGAGGTTCGCGCCCAAATTCCGGGCTAAGGCAACGATCGAGCGTCCTTCCGGGGTTTCGTCGAAAAGGCTGGCCGCTAGACAGATGCGGGCTAATTCCTCGAGGTTATGACCGTTCACGGGGATAAATTCGTCAGCCAGCCGGTTTCCGAGGGTGATCGTTCCCGTTTTGTCGAGAAGGAGGGTATTTACGTCACCGCAGGCTTCCACCGCACGTCCAGAGGTGGCGATGACGTTAAACTGAGCCACACGATCCATCCCGGCGATGCCGATCGCGCTCAATAAACCGCCGATCGTCGTGGGAATGAGGGCGACGAGGAGCGAGATCAAGATGGCGATACTGGAACCGGCCCGAAAGGTATCCGCAACCGCCGGCCCGAGGCTCGTTTCCAGGAAACCGGCGATATAGTTCCCGATCGGCGGAATCGTGGCCACGACAATTAGAAAGACTTGGGTTAACACGGCCAGAAGTACCGTCAGCGCGATCTCGTTGGGGGTTTTCGTGCGCTCGGCACCTTCCACGAGGGAGATCATGCGATCGATAAAACCCTGGCCGGGATCTTGAGTGATCCGCACTGTCAACTCGTCCGAGAGAAGCCTGGTGCCGCCGGTGACGGAACTGGCGATGTCGGTTCCGGGTTGTTTGAGGACGGGGGCCGATTCTCCGGTGATCGCCGATTCATCCACCGAACCGATTCCCTCGATCACTTCCCCGTCGGCGGGAATCACGTCCCCGGCCACCAGTTTTACCCGATCGCCCCGACCCAAGGCCGTGGAACTGACCGACTCGATCGAGCCGTCGGCAAGGATTTTCCGGGCCATCGTGTCGCTGCGGGTGGAGCGCAGGGCATCGGCCTGGGCTTTTCCCCGTCCCTCGGCGATCGCCTCGGCGAAGTTGGCGAACAGCACCGTGAAGAAGAGGATGAGGGTGATGATGCCGTTAAGTAGCCGTTGTTGTCCCCTATCCCCGGCGATCGTGCCGAATAGATGCGGGTCGATCGTGACCAGGGCCGTGACGATCGTTCCTAACCAGACCACGAACAGGACCGGGTTACGCACGGCGATGCGCGGGTCGAGTTTGAGGAAGGACTGCCGGATCGCGCGTTGATAGAGACCTGTCCGGTTTACCTTGGGGGTGTGGCGGCGGTCGTCCCGGCGACCTCTCGGCACTCGCAACGGGCGGGAGGATTTAGAATTTCCTTTGTTCGTTCTCATAAATTATCTAGGGCTGGTTGAATAAATCTAAAAACCTTGTTGGGTAAGACTTTTAGATTTTTTTTCCCTCAAAAAGTGCCAACCATTGGAGTGATCGGGGGTAAAATTCAGGTACTTTTTCCCTGAAAAGTAGGTAATTGACCCCCTCAAAATCGGTAAAACCCCACACCCCACACCC
>NZ_JASJFE010000484.1:0-1685 GCF_030067735.1 Microcystis sp. M53598_WE2
AATAACCTGATTATGGTTCGGGGGTCATTCTGCCAATTAGGGACTCTCCCCGGCAGGTTTAGCTAAAAATTAACGACGGGGTACAGAAGCCTCGATGTTAATATTCATAGCGGAGACTCTTGGTACAGGATTGCCTTTGGCGCTACCGAGACCCCGGGCCATAGCCAAGAAGCTGGAAGGATCGCCGGCTTTGGGTTTTTGCTCTTGGGGAACATAGCGACGGACAGCATTCTGCCAAACGATTTGGGGGAAGCCCAAAATACCACGATAGTAGCCATCGTAGCGAGGCGAGGTGATGTTGAATGGACGTTCACCGATTTCGCGGCTGGCCAGGGTGCGACGACGTTGGTAGGGAACGGTATCATAACCAAAGCTTTGCAGATACTCGTCACTGTTGAGAAGTTGATCAACAAAACCTTGAATGCCTTTGGTGGCAACGACAATCGACCAAGCAATTTTTTCTCTTTCGCTATAGACATCGCGACCGAGGACTCTTTGTACTACCTGTTCGACAAAGCGATAGTTGCTGTTTTTCTCGTAGAAGCTGTTATAGAAGGTTTTCGATAACAGCAAACCACGAATGAAATCCCGCACCGATAATTGTCCATTGCGTAATTGGGATTCGAGGAAGGGTTCCCGATCCCATTTGAAGGCATGGAAGAAAATCTGACGGTAAGCGGCTTCGATTAAATCGTCCAGGTCGGTAGGGGAGAGGACATTTTCCGTCGTGTAAACTTTCGGTTTTTCGTCTCCACCGACATCATAACCAGCTACCCGCACGTTTTGGGACTTGGGGGCGTAATTTAAAAGAGGAATGGCCAAGGGTAAACCTCCGTATCCTTAGAAATGCTTAAAAAACTTTCCTCCTAATGATAAGGGAGTAAGTGCCAACTAGAAAAGAAATATTAAAAATTCTTACAATTGTTAAGAAAACTTGCTTACCATCCGGGGTGTTGGGGAGCGCCGGAGCAGGGAGAGGGGAGAAAAAAGCTGATGACTGATAACTGATAACTGATAACTGATAACTGAATTTACCAGCCACTAATCGAATAGGATGAAGGTTCGGGGGAATCACTAGAGACTGACTCCGATGACTGATTGCGGGATTCAGCACAAAAAGTGGCCGTATTAAAACCGCCAAAACGTTGAACTGTGCTAGTGCGGAGACGTAAATCGGTATCGGCAAACCAAAAACGCTCGATCGAGGTCATAGTTTCGTATTCTGTAATTAAGACTAAACCTTCCTGTTCATCAATGTGATAACGGCCCGCCACGGGAATGATTTCCGCATAACCTCGCTCCCGCAGGAGAACACCCGCTTGGGGATTATCTTCATCGGGAATTAGCGCAAAAACGGTGGTTCCTTGATGATTTTCGTTTTCTTTGTCCCACTGCATCGAACCATCCCAACTGACAAACGCCCCCCCCACAGCCTTGGCGGGATCGACTTCGTGCATTTCACAGATAGCGATAATTTTCGGGTTATCGGCGCTTAAAGCTTCCACATAAATCTCGGAATCGCCGGTTTCTGCGCGTCGAAAGGGTAAATGATGGGTGGTGCGCTGAGATTTCCACTGTCCCGCACTTTTCTGAAAAAAGGTCATCCCGTCCATAGTTTTTATCCTCTATTTTTTCCATCTATTTTAACGCCATCGTCGTTTTCTGTAACCCTTGTCCCCCCCTCT
>NZ_JASJFE010000421.1:0-2388 GCF_030067735.1 Microcystis sp. M53598_WE2
GCCAGTTAAGTCCGTCGCTGAGAAATCAAAAATTGAAAAATTTTCTTGATAAAAATCACCGATTACTGTATTAGTTTCGATCTTGAATTTTGCCGTACCCTTAAATTTCTGCTCGAATTGTTCCCAGACATTAAGATCGATAGTTTGAGGAGGAATCCAATAGCGATAACGGTGCATAATTCCGCTATTTCCCCGGCTTTCTATTCTTCCTCTCGTGGAACTAAAGGTTAAATTGGTTTTATTGAGAGTTGCCGAGAAAGTAAACCTCATTAAATCTTTAATGATCGGATCGGTGATTAATTCAATCTGGTTGAGAATTAGAGAAAGGGAAAATAATTGACGTTTGGTAAACAAATTTTCTACAGATTCTGCGTCCGCATTTTTCGGTAAACGAACCCCTTGCGGATACCAATAGGGAATCTCTAAATCCGCCGCTTCTTCTGGAGACATTCGATAAACTTCCTCAATCTTTTCCTGACAATTTCTGGCGATGTCATCGAAAGCAGACCGAAAATCATCGATGTTAACGGGACTAACAGCGATATTGCGGCAGATAAAACCAGCCATCGGGTTAATATCCGAGTAAATCGCCTTTCGCTTTAAAACTAGAGCCTCTACCGCAGTCACTCCCGATCCCCCAAAGGGATCTAAAACCACATCTCCCACCTGACTAAAACGCTTAATATATTCCTGTACCACATTCCAAGCGCGCCGGGTAAAATAGGGATGACTTCCCCAATGGCGTAACGTCCCTTGTTTTTTGGGATCGATCGGCCCAGAAATGGGATCGATCATTCTATAGTCGAAGGAGGAAGCACTCATCTGGCCTTAAGAATAGAGTTCTATATATTACTGTACCCAGATGTGAGGGTATGGCGAGGATACCCTCTTGGGAGCATCCTACGCACTGCCGGAGGAAGTCCGGCTCTTGTTGCCGTTTCTCGGCAACAGGTGGGGAAAGCACCCCAGAAATCGAATCCTCGGCCTTAGTTTCCAGGGTTTTTAGGGCAGTTTCGAGCGGATGGGGGGATAAACTCATAATTAGGGCATTTTATAGGGCAGCATTCTAGTCTAGTTTATCTGCTCCCGTGGCGAGACAGGCAGAATCGATCAAAGCTAATAGCTATGTGCTAGGATGGAGGTTGAGAATAAAAGTCGGCACTGCGGCTCGTTGTCAGTATTAATGGTCAAAGCGTTTCTGTTTAGTATTGGTTCAGCTAGTTCCCGAAATCTTGGTTCTCTACAAATCTGTTGTTTTTATCTGTGCAAGGATAGGTTTTATGTCAATTTATGTTGGTAATCTCCCCTTCGAGGTTGACCAAGAAGACGTAGTTGAGGTTTTTAAGGAATATGGTGAAATCAAGCGCGTTCACCTCCCCATGGATCGGGAAACGAAAAGAAAACGCGGGTTCGCTTTCGTGGAAATGGAAACCCCAGAGCAAGAAGCGAAGGCTATTGCCGCTCTTGACGGCGCTCAATGGATGGGACGAGAATTAAAAGTCAATCAAGCTCGTGAAAAAGAACCCAGATCTTCCTTCGGTGCTGGCGGCGATCGCAATCGGGAGCGTCGCTACTAATCCCCGACCGTAACCATTCTAGGTTATCGGAAATTTGGGTTGAAAACCCCGTCCTTTTAGGACGGCTTTGTGCGAGAATAGCTCCAGGTTGCCAACCGTGAGAACGTGAGGAAGCAGGTTAAACTTCCTACTCCGTCATCTCAAAATTTCTAACAGTCAATGGTGTTCAATTAAGTCCAAACTGTAAGAACGCAAAACAATTAAATACTGTGGGACACACAGAAATTTACGCTTGGGGAGTAGTCCATAAGAGTGCTTGCCTTATCGGTGTAGTCGGACTAGACATGAAACCGTAAGACCAAAATTAGCGTTGCTAGTGGAGGCAGGATTCAGCCCAAGAATCTCCGCACTTTTAGGGCGGAGAGTGTCAATGTCAATAGGGGGAGCGAGCGCTCGTTTCCCCGCTTGTCTATCTAATATCCCAAGGAGATTCTTGTGGCTAAACGTCGTAATTTGAAAAAAGAAAAAGCGGAACGCAACCGCGCCTACGCTCGTCAATTCCGGGCTGCCTCTAATCGTACCACCACCAGAGGAGGTAGAGGCGGTTATTCCAGCGATCAAAGACAATCTTCGGAAAATGAAGGGGCAGCCGATACCTAATCTGCTGACTTAGTTAGGGTCTGCGGCAAAAAGTTTTTCGTGGGGACAGGGTGTAGGGTGTGGGGTGTGGGGTGTGGGGTTTTACCGATTCTCATCTGGTCAATTACCTAATTTTCAGAGAAAAAGTCCCAGAATTTTCCCCCTATCTCTCCCACAACTGGTACTTTTTGATTGACAAAAAGTCTAAAAGTCTTACCCAATAAGGTTTTTA
>NZ_JASJFE010000038.1:0-3314 GCF_030067735.1 Microcystis sp. M53598_WE2
TACCTATCGCTTTTAGAGAATATTTATCGGCAATTTAGCCAGCTAATCTCTTTTTATTAGCTTATATCGCTGTTAATCTCTCGCTTATTTCCTTTTGTGTCTCCCCGTGGCGGGGAATCGAGAGGAAATCTAGATAAATTAAAGGTTTCAGCGATCCCGATCGAGACAATTCCCGCTTAGAATAATGCAGTGGAATATATAGCCAATGAGGATTTGAGGCATTATTTAGTGATCTCGATCCTGGCGAGTCCTCAAGAGGGGAACCATAATAAACTACTGACAACCACCCTAAACTCAGAAAAACCGCAAAAAAAGGAGTTAGCGCATGAATAAAGGTGAATTAATCGATCAAATCGCTCTCAAAGCCTCTGTCACCAAAAAACAAGCAGATGCTGTTCTCACTGCCGCCATCGAGACCATTATCGAAGCGGTTTCTGAGGGGGACAAAGTAACCCTAGTAGGATTCGGTTCCTTCGAGGCCCGGGAACGTCAGGCCAGGGAAGGACGCAACCCGAAAACCGGCGATAAGATGGAGATTCCGGCCACTCGCGTCCCGGCTTTCTCGGCCGGTAAACTGTTTAAAGACAGAGTGGCCCCGGATAAGGAATAATTACTGTTGAGTTTCGTTCTTGCGTAGCGAGCGCAAAGCGTTCGCTGTAAGTCTTTTGCCTAGACCTAAACATGGTGGTAATCTTGACTGGGCGGCCGCCATTGCCGGCTGTCCGGTTTCCTCTATTCTCGATTTTTCTGCCAGTATCAACCCCCTCGGTCCGCCAGAAAGCGCCCTAACCGCTATTAAAAACCATTTAACCAGTCTGACTCGTTATCCTGACCCCGGGTATTGGCAGTTGCGTTCTGCCCTCGCTCAATGGCATGATATCGGGCCGGATTGGATTCTCCCCGGCAATGGTGCGGCCGAGTTATTAACCTGGGCCGGTCGGGAATTAGCAGCATTTGATAGTGTTTATGTACTAAAACCCGCTTTTAACGATTACGAACGGGCTTTAAAAAGTTTTGGTGGAAACATCTGCCAACATTCCCTAGATTTAACCACTTTAAAGCCGGTTAATCCCGAAAAACAAGGCTTATTACTCAATAATCCCCACAATCCCACGGGGAAACTCTGGACGGTGGCGGCCATTCGTCCCTATCTATCGCAATTTGGTTTGGTGGTAGTGGATGAAGCTTTTATGGATTTTTTACCCCCGCAACAACAGGAGAGTTTAATATCTCTCTTGCCGGAATATCCCAATCTCGTGATTGTGCGTTCCCTAACTAAATTTTACAGTCTCCCCGGTTTACGTCTAGGATACGTCCTCGCTCATCCCGATCGCCTGTTACAATGGCAAAGATGGCGCGATCCTTGGTCGGTGAATAATTTGGCCGTGGTTGCCGCTATTGCGGGAATTGAAGATAGAGATTTTCAACAACAAACTTGGGATTGGTTAACAGCAGCCCGTGAGGATTTATGGCAGGGATTAGCTAATTTTCCGCAATTACAGCCCCAAACCAGTGCCGCTAACTTCCTCTTAGTACAATCTCAATCTTCCTGTTTACCCCTACAGGAAGCTTTATTAAAATATCATCGAATTTTCATCCGCGATTGTCTCAGTTTCCCCGAATTGGGCAGCAATTATTTTCGGGTAGCTGTCCGTTTACCGGCAGAAAATCAACGATTATTATCGGCTTTAGAGAGTATTTTAGCCGCGTCTGATATTAACAACAAAAAGGCTCCCGCCAACTAGACGGGAGCCGCTGCCATCGAACTAAGGGAAATTAGTCGAGGTCAGGCATTGCCAATGCGGGTTCAGTCTCGCGGTCAATTCCTTTCTCGAAACCGGCGGCGGCGGCGCGAGCGCGTCCAGCGTGCCAGAGGTGTCCAATCAGGAAGAAGAAGGCGAGGGTGAAGTGAGAGGTAGCCAACCAAGCGCGAGGAGACACATAGTTAAACGAGTTAACGTCAGTGATAACACCACCCACAGAGTTCAAGGAACCTAAAGGAGCGTGGGTCATGTATTCAGCCGCGCGGCGGACTTGCCAGGGTTGTACGTCATTTCTGATTTTGTCGAGGTCTAAACCGTTAGGACCGCGGAGGGGTTCTAACCAGGGACCGCGGAAATCCCAGAAACGCATGGTTTCACCACCGAAGATGATTTCACCAGTGGGAGAGCGCATCAGGTATTTACCTAGACCGGTGGGGCCTTGGGCAGAAGCGACGTTAGCGCCTAAGCGTTGGTCACGCACCAAGAAGGTGAAAGCTTGAGCTTGGGAAGCTTCCATACCGGTCGGACCGTAGAATTCACTGGGATAGGCGGTGTTGTTAAACCAAACGTAAACGGCGGCGATAAAGCCCATCATGGAAAGAGCGCCCAAGCTGTAGGACAGATAGGCTTCTCCAGACCAGATGAAAGCGCGGCGCGCCCAAGCAAAAGGTTTGGTGAGAATGTGCCAGATACCGCCAGCGATACAGATTAAGCCAATCCAGATGTGACCGCCGATGATATCTTCCATGTTGTTGACGCTGATAATCCAGCCTTCGCCACCGAAAGGAGCTTTGGTCAGATAACCAAAGATAACTGCGGGGTTGAGGGTAGGATTAGTGATGATGCGGACATCACCGCCACCGGGAGCCCAGGTATCATAGACACCGCCAAAGAACATGGCTTTAAATACCAACAACAGCGCGCCACAACCCAAGAGAATCAGGTGATAACCGATGATGTTGGTCATTTGGTTTTTGTCTTTCCAGTCGTAACCGAAGAAATTAGAGTATTCCTCTAGGGTTTCCGGTCCGCGGATAGCGTGGTAGATACCACCAAAACCGAGTACAGCCGAAGAAATTAAGTGCAGAACACCAGCGACGAAGTAGGGGAAGGTATCGACTACTTCACCACCCGGACCGACCCCAAAACCGAGGGTAGCTAAGTGGGGAAGCAGGATTAAACCCTGTTCGTACATCGGTTTTTCGGGGATAAAGTGGGCGGTTTCAAACAGGGTCATTGCCCCGGCCCAGAAAACGATTAAACCAGCGTGAGCGACGTGAGCGCCGAGCAGTTTACCGGAGAGGTTGATAAGACGAGCGTTACCAGACCACCAAGCGAAGCCGGTGGAACTTTGGTCACGACCGGTAGCGGTAGGGATATTAGAGAGCGTTACCACGCGGGAGAACCTCCTCAGGGAAGATAAAGTTTTCGTGGGGTTGGTCTTGGGGAGCCATCCAAGCTCTCAGACCTTCGTTAAGCAGAATATTTTTAGTGTAGAAGGTTTCAAATTCCGGGTCTTCCGCCGCTCTCAATTCCTGAGAAACGAAGTCA
>NZ_JASJFE010001076.1:0-2812 GCF_030067735.1 Microcystis sp. M53598_WE2
ACTTAGAAAATAAATATGATTTTATCCTCTGTGAAGGTTCCGATTATCTGCAAGAAAATTCCGCCTTTGAATTTGAACTAAATACAGAAATTGCCAAAAATCTCGGCCATCCCATCTTAATATTAGGTAATGCCCACAATCGCAGTATCGAAGATGCCCTTAGTCCGATCCTGATTTCCTGCGACACCTACCAAGATAAAGGTTGTACGGTGATTGGGATTATTATCAACCAAGCTGAAGAGGAAAAAATAGAGGAATTACGGAAAACCCTGACTAAAATTTTTCCCCCCCAAGAATATGCCCTAGGAGTGATTCCCCACAATGCCAAACTGAGCAGCCCGCGAGTGGCAGAAATCGCCCAACAATTACAGGCAAAAGTTCTCTACGGACAGCAAAGATTAGATAGTTTAGCCAGTAACTTTCTGGTGGTGGCCATGCAGATGCAAAATGCCCTAGAGCGGCTAAAAGAAGATAGCTTAATTATCACCCCTTGGGATCGCGGCGATGTGATTATCGGGATGTTACAGGCCCACCAATCGGCCAATTATCCCCAATTAGCTGGTATAGTCTTAACAGCAGGTCATAACCTCAATCCTTCGATCGCCCGTTTAATTGACGGTTTGCCCGATCCCTTACCGATTCTCTCCGTCACCACCGATACCTACACCACGGCCGAACGCATCCACGATGTGCGGACCACCCTAACCTCGACGGACTACGATAAAATTAACCTCAGTCTGCAGCTTTTTCACAGTAACATCAATCTCGATCGCCTAGAAGCGCAAATTCGCACTTTGCGGACCCAGGGGATTACCCCGAAGATGTTCACCTATAATCTCGTACAACAGGCCAAAGCGCAAAAACGTCACATCGTTTTGGCCGAAGGGACTGAACCGCGCATCCTCCAGGCAGCCACAGTTTTAATCGAACAGGATATCGTCGATTTAACCCTCTTGGGACAACCAGACGAGATTGCAATGGTGATTAAAAAACATGGTATCACTCTCGATCTCGATCGCCTGCAAATTATTGACCCCGTGGCTAGTCCCCATTTTGAAAGCTATGTGCAGACCCTCTACGAAGCGAGAAAAGCCAAGGGAATGAATCTCGACATGGCCCGGGATTATGCACAGGATGTCTCCTATTTTGGCACTTTAATGGTGTATCAAGGCGATGCTGATGGTATGGTATCGGGGGCAGTGCATACCACTCAACACACGATTCGGCCTGCACTCCAGATTATCAAAACTAAGCCCGATTGTGCGATCGTCTCCTCGGTCTTTTTTATGTGTCTAGAGGATCGAGTCTTGGTCTATGGGGATTGTGCGGTGAATCCTGACCCCAGTGCCGAGGAATTAGCCGAAATCGCCCTATCTTCTGCCGAAACCGCCCAAAAATTCGGAATAGAGCCGCGAATCGCCCTGCTTTCCTATTCTTCGGGTCAATCGGGCCAGGGAGAAGACGTGGAAAAAGTACGACAAGCGACCAAAATCGCTAGGGAAAAACGCCCCGATTTGAAGCTAGAAGGGCCGATTCAGTACGATGCGGCCGTGGATAAGGAAGTAGCCGCCCAAAAAATGCCGGGGTCAGAGGTGGCGGGCCAAGCAACGGTGTTTATTTTTCCTGACCTGAATACAGGGAATAATACTTATAAAGCCGTGCAGCGGGAAACAAAAGCTTTAGCGATTGGTCCAATCCTACAGGGATTAAAAAAACCCGTCAATGATCTCAGTCGCGGTTGTACCGTTCCCGATATTATCAATACGGTGGTAATCACAGCCATTCAATCCCAATCTTTTTGAGTTATCAGTTAGAAAACGGGTTTCTCAAAAAAACCCTTTTTCTGGAATATGCTTATACCATTTCTCTAAATGAAAACTACACATCGAATTTAAGTCACCCTTTTTAAGGGGGATTTAGGGGGATTAAACTTCTGTAGTCAGACTTTGGAGAATTGGTATTATTTCCTCCCGACCGGGCCAGAGCGGGAATCAAAACTATCTCAATGGAGCGAGATGAATCGCGACCAGAATAAAACTAACGCGGTAGCGTTTCCACTTTCGGGGAGTTTTGGTTCTCGACGTATTTTTTTAGTTGTTCGACAGTAACGTCGCCACAACTAGCCACGAAATAAGCTCCCGTCCAAAAATAGGGTTTGTTGTAGAAATACTCGGCCGCCAAATACGGAAATTCTTGTCTATAGCAATTCCCATAGTTGTGAGGTACAGAGTCTTAGGTTTTGAGGAGTCAGGAGTCAGGAGTCAGGATTCGGGATTCAGGATTCAGGAGTCAGGATTCGGGATTCAGGAGTTAAGATTTTGGTGTACCTCATGAGATTGGGAAACGCTATAATTAAGCGACTACTAACTGTTTTAAGGTTAGCGATTAGTTTGGTCCATGATTGTAATTATAGCGTTTCCTGTTCGCAAGAGATACATTATCGATGGTGAAAAGCTTAATTAGCAAAGGTTAAACTGTGCCACACAGGTGTGAGAACCGCTATAGTTGATATCCTAGGCAGTAAGTGTTATAATTTAACTATACATCACGCTCACGAAAGACAGTGATAACGCTTACCTACCAGTACAAACTAAAGGTAAACAGACAACAGGAACAGGAGATAATCCACATTCTTGATGTTTGCAAAAGCGTTTATAATTACGCTCTTTCAGAACGGAAAGATTGGTTAAACTCTCGAAAGTGTCTTGCGGATCACTGTTCGCT
This sequence comes from Microcystis sp. M53598_WE2, assembly GCF_030067735.1. NCBI lineage: Bacteria > Bacillati > Cyanobacteriota > Cyanophyceae > Chroococcales > Microcystaceae > Microcystis > Microcystis sp. M53598_WE2. Next base: position 2,725 of record NZ_JASJFE010001076.1, read on the forward strand.
AGTTTCCGAGTACATAATTCCTGCGGATGAACCCTATCCTAATTACTTCGTTCAAGCTAAAAATCTAACGGAAGCTAAAAAAGTTTAC
>NZ_JASJFE010000344.1:0-1766 GCF_030067735.1 Microcystis sp. M53598_WE2
ACTTTTTACTTTCAAGATTCTGTTTGGATTAGGTTGGCCAGAAATAGTAATTATTGCTGTCGTTGTTCTCCTGATATTTGGACCGAAAAAAATACCCGAATTTGGGGCAGCTTTGGGGAAAACTTTACGGGGATTTAAAGAAGAAATCAATCAAGATGATCAAGAAATTGAAGACAGTGACGAGAAGATGAGATAGATTTCGCCCTTATGAAACTCCGCTACAGCAGTTATCAGTTATCAGTTTTGAGTATTAAGTGAGCATCATCAAATAGCAGTTTTCTGCTGTCTTTTCACTGATTACTGATTACTGTTTACTGTTCACTAAATATCTGCTTCTCCCCCCACCACCACATCGCGGATACGGAGACTGGGGCCGCCGCAGCCGACCGGTAAACCACTTTGACCCCCTTTTCCGCAGCCTCCTGACTCATCCCAGTAGAAATCATCAGCAATTGCCTCAATATTGGCTAGGGTTTTAAAGACATTACCGGAGAGAGTCACATCTTTAACGGGTTCAGCAATTTCTCCATCGCGAATCATCCAAGCTTCCCCGGCGCTAAAAGTGAACATTTCGCCGTTAGTCATGCCTCCCTGCCAATTTTGGGCATAAACTCCCGTTTTTATCCCCGAAAATAACTCTTTAACGGGAGTGGTTCCCCGTTCAATCCAAGTGTTGGTCATGCGGACAATGGGCGGATAATGATAATTGAGACAACGAGCGTTACCTGTCGGTTTTTCGCCTAATTTGCCCGCCGTTTCCCGCGAATGCAGTCTTCCCACCAAAACCCCATCTTTAATTAACTGAGTCGTCGTCGCAGGGGTTCCCTCATCGTCATAAAAATAACTGCCCCGATGACCTTCCGGATGGGCCCCGTCAAAGATTTGCAGGTTATCCGGTCCGAAACGTTTGCCCATACTCATCACTTCCAAAAGGTCAGGATTTTCGTATAACATATCTGCCTCGGAAAGGTGGCCAAAAGCCTCATGGACGAACAGACCGGTTAAAATGGGATCGATGACGACGGTGTAGGTATCGCCCTTGACAGGGGGCAAAACTAGGGCTTGTACGGCCCGTTTAGCCGACCCTTGCACCTGTTCTTCTAAATTGACCAGATCCTCGAAAGCTTTTCGGGATCCTGTGGTTTCCCGGCCCGTTTGTACGCTGTCGCCATCCCTAGCGGTGGCCGAAAAACGCATTTCTACGTCTGACCATTTTTGTTCGATTAAAGTCCCGTCAGAAGTGCCTAAAAGAATATGTTGACTGCTATCGCTGTAACGGACGGAAGTGGTGGCAATACTGGGATGGTGTTGACGCAGTAAATTATTATAGCGATCGCAGAGGGCTTTTTTATCAGCTAATGGTACTAAACGGGGATCCGTTCCCGTTAAAGGCAATTCACAACTAATAATTACAGGTTCTACTGGAGCAATCAGGGTTTCTTCTTCCCCAATTAAACGGGCAGCAGCGATCGCATCTTCTAATCGTTCCTGTAAACTGGATAATTGATTAAAGCTGGCAAATCCCCAACCTCCTTTATAACAAGCGCGTACCTGACCACCTATAGCAATACCTTCGCTCAGGGTTTCCACTCGTTCGGAACGTAGTAGAATATTCGTCCCCCGCGCTTCTTCCAGACGAATTGTCAGGAAATCGACGCGGTTTTGATAACGGTTAATCAGTTCACTAATCAGGTTTTTATAATCGTTTAGAGTATCGGTCATAGGAATTAGGAAGTGGGGTGTGGGGTGTGGGGTGTGGGGTGTGG
>NZ_JASJFE010000354.1:0-5291 GCF_030067735.1 Microcystis sp. M53598_WE2
ATAGATTTCTCAATAAATAAAATATCGGGCGACTGACCCGCTAAAACGGTTGGGGAAACTTCCCAACCATTGGACGCTGATTTATGCCATTTCCGGGCAAGAAGATATGATTTAAGAATTTTCTGGTCTTCTACTTTTCCTTTATTTCCGAAAGGAGGATTGGTCAAGATAACATCAAAGGAATTATTTAATTTTTCATCTTCGATAAGCGCATTAGTGCAGATAATTTCTGAACCTGTGCCACCTTCAAAAACTAAACGAATCATTCCCGAAAGGGCGACATCAGGATTAAATTCAATTCCTGTAATACTTTCTTGCACAAAACTTGCTATATTGAACTCTGGATTATTTTGTCGAACATGGTTGATTGCTTGAATTAAAAAACCACCACTTCCGCAAGCAGGGTCGATAATTTTTTCGTTTGGTTTGGGGTCTATCATTTCAACCGCAAGGCGGACAATTGGGTGAGGGGTAAAAAATTCTCCCCTATCTCCACGCTGGTGTCTATTTACAAAAGTCTGAAAGGCTTCCCCTTTTATATCGCCAGATGTTTTAGTTAAATTAATGTACTGTAACCTGCCTACAATATAAGCAAGAGTCAAAGGTTTTAACTTGAATGTGTCATCGGTGAAAAATCCCCGATAATGATTCTTGATGGAGGTAAATAATTGACTGAGACGCGACATAAATTCATCGGACTTATTTGCTACGATGGCTTTATATTCACTTGCTGTAACGCCAAAATTTACAGATTGCTTGGCAGATTTTTCATCATGAAGTTTGATGATGATTAGTTTAACCATCTCGTGAAAAATCTTGTCTTTGAGCATTCCTTCGTTGGCGTAAATATAATTATGGCACTCTTCAAAAACTGCGGAAAGATTGTTAGAAGGTCGTAATTCCTGAATTTGCGGGAGTTTTTCAGGTAACAGGCTGTCTTCAGAAAATAACAATCCTTGCTCTTTCATTTACTGCGCTTGATTTGACCGTTTCCCCTTGCGGGTTGTTGAATAGATAGACTATTTTTAGCCTCGACTGCATTCCTACCAAACCAGTCTTTTAGTGAACAGAGAACATCGCCATCTTGATTAAACAAGAACTTGGCCTTGTACCTAATTATAGAATATAAATTAGAGGATGTCAAGAGATAAAAAATTCAGTTTAATGTTAACCAAAGTGAGTAAAAAAAGCTTAGAAATTGTTTAGGGCAGAAATTCGGAGCATCTTTCAATTTGACAACGCCTATTGTAGGGCTAATTCATGAATTAGCCCTACAGCTATTGACAACGCCAAATTCAACCTTTTGATCAGGTGGTGGCACTCACCTGATTTATTTTTAGCTATACATTAAAACGGAATAGTAAAACATCACCCTCTTGAACAATGTATTCCTTGCCTTCACTTCTGACTAAACCTTTTTCTTTGGCCGCGCTCATCGTGCCACTATTAACTAAATCCTGATAAGACACGGTTTCTGCACGAATAAAACCCCGTTCAAAATCCGAGTGAATAACTCCGGCTGCCTGGGGTGCTTTCATCCCAGAAATAATCGTCCATGCGCGGGTTTCTTGGGGTCCAGTGGTGAGATAGGTACGCAGTCCTAATAACTCGTAGGTAGCTTTAATTAAAGATTTTAATCCCCCTTCTTCTACTCCTAAAGAACCGAGAAAATCTTTTCTTTCTTCCTCCGACAATTCCACTAATTCCGATTCTACTTGAGCAGAAACGATCACAACTTTGGCCTGTTCCTCTTGGGCAATTTTACGGACACTTTCTACCCAATCATTACCCGTGGCCAGATCATCTTCGCTCACATTAGCGGCATAAATAATCGGTTTACGACTCAATAAACCGAGATTTTTAATTAATTCTTCTTCCTCTTTGCTTAAATCCACTTTTCGCGCCGAAATACCGTCATTAAGACAAATTAGGATTTTTTCAAGGATAGCCAATTCTTCGGCGGCTTCCTTGCTATTTTTCGCCTGTTTGCGTAAACGTTCCACCCGCTTCTCCACCTGTCCCAAATCCGCTAGAGCTAACTCTAGATTAATCACCTCGATATCCCGGGCCGGATCCACGGAACCGGAAACATGAATAATATCATCATTATCAAAACAGCGCACCACATGAACGATCGCGTCCACTTCCCGGATATTAGCCAAAAATTGATTACCCAATCCTTCCCCGCGACTCGCACCCTTGACTAATCCGGCGATATCGACAAATTCAATCCGCGTCGGCACGATTTTCTCAGAATTAGAGATTTTAGCCAAAACCTCCAGACGTTCATCGGGGACGGATACCACACCCACATTCGGTTCAATGGTACAAAAGGGGAAATTAGCGGCCTCGGCCTTGGCATTAGCCACCAGAGCGTTAAATAGGGTCGATTTACCCACATTTGGCAGTCCCACGATTCCAGCTTTCAACATAAAAATTGCTTGATAAACATCATCCCGACCTCTCACTATATCAGGCTGCATCTCGTTTTTGTGAATCCGGTTGATGAGAAAGACTCTCGATAGTCAACAGCTTAGTTAACATTTGCTGAAAAAATTTTTCCTGGAGGTAGGAGACTCCGATTCAGGAGACTCCGATTCAGGAGACAGGAGATTATTTTTATTTATTCTCCCCATTTCCCCATTTCCCCATTTCCCCATTTCCCCACACCCCACACCCCACACCCCACACCCACGAAAAACTTATTTAGCAAACCCTAGTTAACATTTATTCAAGTTCCTTAACTAAAAGTAGGCGAGACTTTACAAGAGATTGCGAGAATGGGATGTGATGCTTGAGACTGAGTTAGGGTGAAGAGTAAGAAAGAATACACCTGTAGCACTGGGCAAAATTATGGCAAGACAGGCCTTTCACTTCTAAATACATCCTGAGAGTAATTTTCAGTGCTATGACAGTATATTTCCTAGGGCGATCGAGTGTAAATATCGCCCAATCGCCGCAACTAATCACTAAATCATTCTTGGGGGTATCTGTATGAATCAAAGTATCGGAGCAAACACCCGTAATGTGGCCCTTGTCGGCCCCTACTCCAGTGGAAAAACCTCCTTACTGGAAAGTTTACTTTTCGTAACAGGAGCGATCACCAGAAAAGGTAAAATCAGCGATCGCAATACCGTCGGTGATAGTTCCACGCAAGCACGGGATCGACAGATGAGTGTAGAAGTTTCCGTTGCCCATAGTCAATACCAAGACCTAAATTTTACCTTTCTCGATTGTCCCGGTTCGATCGAATTTGCCAGTGAAACCTATAATGCCCTCGTCGGGGCCGGTGCTGCTATTATCGTTTGTGAACCGGTGGTCGATCGAGTTCTCACCCTGGCTCCCTTGCTAAAATTCCTTGATGATTGGGAAATTCCGCATCTAATCTTCATCAACAAGATGGATCGCTGTAATAGTCACTTTAACGAAGTCCTACAAGCTCTCAAATCCGTTTCTAGTCGTCCCCTCGTTCCCCAGCAATATCCCATCCGTCAGAACAACGAAATTATTGGATTCATCGATTTAATCAACGAACAGGCTTATCATTACCATGCTAACAGTCCCGCCGACCCTGTAGCTTTACCCGACCACCTCAAGGAAGAAGAACAGATTGCTCGACAAGAAATGCTGGAAACGATCGCCGAATTTGATGATCATCTTTTAGAAGAACTCCTCGAAGATATTAACCCCTCCCGGGAAGAAATTCTCCAAGACTTAAAACAAGAACTGGGAGCCGATCAGATAGTACCTGTGTTCTTCGGTATGGCGGAACGGGACTATGGTGTGCGTCATCTCCTCACCGCTTTAGTGGAAGAAGCACCGGCCCCGACAATTACCGCCAATCGTCGCGGTCTCGATCCCAGTGCGGATGGGGATGCCGTGGTACAAATCCTCAAAACCTATTTTACTCCCCAGGGCGGTCGCCTGTCCCTAGGGCGAATCTGGCAGGGAACCCTTAACGATGGCATGGCCTTGAACGGTGTGCGGATTGGTGGTATCTATCGTCTCATGGGACAACAACAACAACCCCTACAGCAGGCCCAAGCGGGGGAAATTGTCGCTCTCGGTCGTTTGGAGGGAATCGCCACCGGAGACGTGGTGAGCAGCGGCAGTCAAAAACCCGATCTTCCCAAAGGTTTACAACTCAAACCCGTCTTTGCCTTGGCCATTGCTGCCGCCAATCGCAAGGATGAAGTGAAATTAAGTTCAGCTTTGACGAAACTGATCGAAGAAGATCCCTCCCTCCACTGGGAACAACACGGCGATACTAAAGAAGTGATTCTCTGGGGACAGGGAGAAATTCATCTGCAAGTGGCCCTCGATCGCCTAGCGCGCAAGTATAATCTACCGATGACCACCCATTTACCCCAAGTTCCCTACAAGGAAACGATCAAAACCAGTACCAAATCCCACGGACGTTATAAACACCAAACCGGCGGTCACGGTGCTTTTGGTGATGTGTATCTCGATATTAAACCCCTGGCCCGGGGGGAAGGTTTCCACTTCCATGAAAGCATTGTCGGTGGTGTCGTCCCCAAACAGTATATCCCTGGGGTGGAAACGGGAGTGCGGGAATATCTCGGTCATGGTCCTTTGGGTTTCCCCGTGGTGGATATTGATGTTACTCTCACCGATGGTTCCTATCACAGTGTCGATAGTTCCGAACAAGCTTTTAAACAAGCGGCCCGTCTAGCGATGACGGAAGGACTGCCTAAATGTCATCCGGTCTTATTAGAACCAATTCTATCGGTGACGGTTCTCGCTCCCTCAGAATACACTGCCAAGGTTTTACAGTTAATCAGTGGTAAACGCGGTCAAATTCAGGGTTTTGAAGCTTCTGCGGAGTGGAAAGGTTGGGATCAGGTAACGGCCTATCTACCCCAAGCGGAAATGCACGATTTTATCGTTGAATTGCGTTCTTTGACTATGGGTGTCGGTTTCTTCCAGTGGGATGAGGATCACCTGCAAGAAGTGCCGGATAAACTGCGCGATGCGGTTTTAGCCATGCAGGGTAATGGTAACAAGTAGGCGATTTCGCCTCTGGTGTGGTCTATTGAGAAAAGGGAGAATCCCCCTCCCTTCCCTGATGGGTTACACAAGAGGTAGAACCTCTGGAAATGCGTTGCAAGGGTCTCCCTTGCAACGAGGTAATGGAGTTGCTGTGGCGATTCGATATATATGTACCAAACAAAAAAAGTGAAAAAGTGCAAGGCTTTATGGCCTTACAATTCTTCTCTCTTGCTATTTATCTCAGGGGAAAAAGCTAATATTTGTGCGGTTTTAAAAATAGC
>NZ_JASJFE010000130.1:0-1492 GCF_030067735.1 Microcystis sp. M53598_WE2
AGTTAAATAAAAGAGTTGCTGCGAATATCTATCTGGAAGTTTTGTCAATTAATGAGGAACGGGGTAGCATAAGTTTAAATGGAGAAGGGAAAGCGATCGAATACATTTTAAAAATGAATCAGTTTCCCCAAGAATGTTTACTGAGTAAAGTTTTTGCACGGGGAGAACTAACGGAAAAAGCTCTAAAATCTTTGGCTGAAAAAGTGGCAGGATTTCATCGACAAGCTGTGACTAATTCCTATATTACTCAATTTGGCAATTTAGAAGTTATTAAACAAGCTTTTGATGAAAACTACCAACAAACCGAGAAATATATTAATTTTGTCCAAACCCAAAAACAATACGATGAAACGAAAGCTTACACAGATAAATTCTTCGCAGAACACGGAGATTGGTTAGAAGAAAGACAAATAAAAGGGATGATTCGCGAATGTCACGGAGACTTACATTTAAATAATATCTGTCAGTGGCAGGGAGAAATACAATTATTTGATCGCATAGAATTTAATGAATCTTTTCGCTTCGTTGATGTCATGTATGATATTGCTTTTACAGCCATGGATTTAACCGCTAGGGGGAGAGGAGATTTCGCTAATTTATTTGTGAATACTTATTTAGAACAAACCGCTGACTGGGAGGGTTTAAAAGTCTTGCCTCTCTACCTGACTAGACAAGCGTATGTGAGGGCAAAAGTCAATAGTTTTCTGCTTGATGGTGACACTTTTTCTGAGAAAATTAAAGCAGATGCACAGGATTATTATCAATTAGCTTGGCAGTACACACAACCGCAGAAACCGAGATTAATTCTGATGTCGGGATTTTCTGCATCGGGTAAGAGTACCATAGGAAAAGTAATTGCTAAAAATCTTAATGCTATTCAGATTCGTTCCGATGCAGTTCGCAAACATTTGGCTGGAATTGACTTAAATCAAACAGGAAGTCTAGATATATATAGTCTCGAAATGAGTCAAAAAACCTTCGCTAGACTAGCGGAATTAGCCCGAATTTTAATAACTTTAGGTTATCCAGTTATTCTCGATGCACGCTACGATAAATATGCTTGGCGAGAACCCTTATTAACCTATGCCCAAAATTTAAAGATTCCTTTTCATATCGTCCATTGTCACGCACCTATAGAAGTTTTAAAACAACGGATTGCCGCTAGAAAAGGCGATATTTCTGACGCTACTATCGAGGTTTTAAATGCCCAAATTGAGACAACAGAACCTTTTAATGAAAAAGAACAACCCTATCTAATTTCCCTAGACACTACTAATCCCGATTGGCGAGAATTTTTAGAGAGTCAATTAGGTAAATAGGTTGAGATGAATCAATGATATAAAGTAGCAAAAAGGAGAAGCGATTATGGAAACTGTAGTGTTAAATCTAGAGACAGTTAATTTGACTGATGAACAATTTTATCATCTCTGTCAGGCTAATCAAACATGGAATTTAGAACGTAATCAAAAAGGAGAATTATTAATTATGCCTC
>NZ_JASJFE010000813.1:0-1513 GCF_030067735.1 Microcystis sp. M53598_WE2
GACTATCAGCGTGGATGGTTTTGGGAATCCCGCCACTAACCAGAACAAGTGTATTACTTGGGAACTCCACTTCCCGTTTTTGGATGGTGGTGGCAAAGTTAAAACCCCCATCCCTACGGGGTAAGGGATCACCTCCCCAAGCTTGCGGGACAATTTCTCGCGTGCGCGATTGCCCAAAGCGTCCAATAGTGAGTAAATTGGGGGATTGTCCGGCAAAATGTTCATCGAGGTCATTCATCGATAAAGCCGCCCGATAACCCGCTTTTTTGACGAATTCCTTCACTCGATCGTCCGCCTTCCCTTCCGGATAGGTGAAATAATTAATCGGAATGCCCAATTCTTTTTCTAAGATTTGTTTCGATTGCTTGACTTCTTGCTCCAAATCTGCATCGGACAATAATCTTAAATCCCGGGGATGACTGACGCTATGGGAGACAATTTGGACTAGAGGATCGGCGGCCATTTCCTGGAGTTGTTGCCAAGTGACACTGGTTCTACCAGTTTTTTGAGCCATTTTATTGATATAAATCGAGAAAACGGCAGGATAGTTATATTTTCTCAATAAAGGATAGACATACTGGTAATGTCCCCCATAACCATCATCAAAAGTCAATAAAACCGGTTTAGCGGGAAGGGGGATCCCTGTCCGCAGATGGGAAATTAACCAATCGATACTGATAGGAGTTGCCCCGATTTCCTGCAAAAATTGAAAATGTGCCTCTAATTCGTCTGGAGTAACGTCAAAGAATACCTCTTTTTCCGGTAAAATGTCGTGATACATTAAAATCGGTACTTTTGTCTCTTGAGCGCGGGGATGAATTTCCGGCCAAGGGGCTAATTCGATCGCTGTTGTCGAGTTATTTTGCCAATTATCGAGACTAATATCGTTTTTTTGGAGAGATAGGGAAAGAATCACTCGATCGGAGAGGTTTTTATAGGTTTTACAGTCAAAAACTCTTGATATATCCTTAAAAGAACTATTTTCTCGGACATAATCCGCGCATTCCGGTTGAAACTCCCTAAAAGGTGCGGGGAGAGAATCACCCCCCACCAGAGCATTAGAACGAGGATAGAAAGAAATTGCCCAAATAATCAGACAAGTGACGATAAATGCCAAAAATCCGTATAGGGGAAACAAGGGAAACGAAGATTTTTGCCGAGCTTGCCAACGCATAAGATCAAGTAATAAAGTAAAAAGTAAAAAGTAAAAAGCAGATAGTCCCTGAGTTACCGAAAAAACTGCCTTTTATCTAGATTTTTGGCTTTTGTTTTCTCGTCAGCAAAGCCCACTGATTACAAGCTGAGTTTCTCCATAATCCGTTCCCTTGTCAAGTTTTCTAGAACACCCTCATCAGTTATCAGTTATCAGTTATCAGTGATCAGTGATCAGATTTGAGTTTTCAGTGGACAGTGGTAATCAGTGAGCAGTTGTCAATAGACTGCCTTTATTGATTCTCCCCACACCCCCATTTCCCCATCACCCTACACCCTACACCCTACACCCTACACCCCA
>NZ_JASJFE010000520.1:0-6560 GCF_030067735.1 Microcystis sp. M53598_WE2
ATAAGAGAGATAAAAGATTCTGAAATAGGCTTAAAATTTGACAAAGAAAGTCAAAAAGGATTAGAAGTTTATTTAGTTATTTCGGAATGATTGAAATGAATATAGCGTTTCTGGTAAATGTGAATTATAACCAGATTTGGCATCGTCTCCCCACCCCCCAACCCAAGGTGAGCGCATCTCAAACGCTATTAACAATTGAGATGGCAAATTCTCCTCAAATATGCCTGAATCGTGGGTAAGCAACTCACATAAAGTTCATTTTGTCAAGGATCCTTAAGATGCGCTTACCCTGAAGTAGCTATAAGCTCACAGCCATTTTTTATTTATCGGCCAACGGAATCAAGTGGCGAGCGATGGCCCATGACTTGCCAAGATGACAGAGCGTCTATAGCTATTTTTCGGGGTTGGAAAGGGGACGATACTGATAGCATTTTTCAAAAGTAATGGCAGATATGGTTAATTGCCCTCACCCCCACCCCCCCTGCCACCCCGATGTGGGGGGTTGGAGGGGCGCGAGAGGGGTGTAGAATGCCTGCCATGAATAAAGAAAAATGGCATAACCTCATCCCTAAACCTTATTCCCGATTCCATCCAGAAATACTGTTAGGAAGTGAAAATTTATGTCACAATGATTCTATAAGGGCGATTTTTTAGTGATCGCCGAGGCCGTCTATTAATCGAATCGATGTCTTTGAAGAACGTAGCCCCAAACCGGAAACCTGACTTTCCTTTCCCATTCTTGCCACTGCTAGCGGAATTTTTCTCCCTTTTGTGTTATCCGCGGGAATTTTTGAGCTATTGCTGAGATTGGCATTTTGTCACTTCCCGTTAGTTGAATTCAACAAAAGAAGCTGTTTAGGAGCAATTTATGTTACACCGCAAGATTTATCAATTCTGTATGGATGGTCAGGAAGTCTGCATTTTCTTGCGCGATCAGCAAAGATGGATTGATAATGCTCGTATTGTCGATCTAGAAAGCGATCTCGTCACCATTCGCTACGAAACAGAAGAAGAAGACGAAATTAGTTCTTGGGAAGAAATGGTGCGTTTAGAAAGTATTGGTGCGGTTAGCAGAAAACTGGCCTCGGTGTCGCGGACGAATCCTGATATTAATGTCTCGGAAGATTGTCCAGAAGCAGAACAACTTTATCCCCATTCTCCCGATAGCTTAGATTAATTTTGTCGATTTAACTGACAGTGGCTAGAAGTCCCGCGGTTTTAACCATGACCAAGGGACTTTTAGGGAATGGAAGGGAAGAGAGCCAGTAAGAATCACCACTTGTTCTAAAATTATCCTAAGTAGTCGTGCAGAATTAATTTCTCGGTTAGGATAGGCAAAAGGTAAGAAGTAGTTAGATATGTGTAATTGATTGTGTCTAGCTACTTAAAAGCCGCCAGATTTTCTCTATTATAAGCTGGAGGAGCAAAATGAATTCTAATCCCTACTTCGCTGGCAAGGATATCTATCAAAAATTTGTGGCAGTAGTAATAGTTTTAATTAGTTGTTGGTTAGTGACTTTTCCGGCCTGCGCCGGAGCCGCCCCTCTAGAAGTTAAAATTAGTCTAGGCTCCGGCCAAGGAGAATTAAAATTCTTTCCTAGTCAATTAGACTTTATTGCTGGACAAAAATACAAATTAATTCTCGATAATCCCAGTCCCACTAAACATTATTTTACCGCTAAAGACTTCGCCGATGCTAGTTGGACGCAGAAAGTTGAAGCGGGAAAAGTGGAGATTAAAGGGGCGATTCACGAACTAGAATTAAAACCTAATGCACAGGCAGAATGGGTAATAGTTCCTCTCAAAACCGGTAAGTATAAATTAATCTGTACTATTCCGGGTCATGCCGAAGCGGGAATGGTGGGAGAAATTGCCATTAATAACCCATGAATTTAAGAAAAATTGTCTCCTTTGCTTTCCTATTATTTATTCCCCTATCGGTGGTCGCTAGTCGTCTTAATTGGGGAGATCAAGCTATTTTTATTACTGCCGCTTTATCGATCATTCCCCTGTCAATTTGGTTAAGTACGTCTGTGGAAAGAGTTGCCGTAGTAACTGGGCCAACTTTGGGAGGATTAGTTAATGCTATCTTTGGCAATACTACCACTTTAGTTATTGCCTTAATTGCCCTAAAAAAAGGCTTGGTGGACATCGTACAAGCCAGTATTACTGGCAGTATTCTCAGCGATTTATTATTATTTATGGGCATGGGAATGCTCACGGGAGGAATTCGCTACAAAGAGCAGGAATTTAAACCGATTTTAGCGCGGGTAAATGGTTCTTCCATGACTTTAGCAGTAATAGCGATCGCTTTACCAACTTTGGTAATATATACTTCTAACGTGGTGGAAGTTGCCGATATTCTCAGTCTTTCCCTAGTCACCGCCACGGTTTTATTAATAGTTTACGGGTTAACTTTATTATTTTCCCTCAAAACCCATAGCTATCTCTACGAAGTGGGATTAAGTAATGAAAATACCCCCGACAATCAGGTTAGTGAGGAAGAAAAAGCTCAAGTCTGGATTTGGTTACTTGTGCTGCTTACTTCCACCGTAGCTGTAGCTTATGAGTCGGATTTATTTGTTGATGTAGTGGAATCGGTGATGGAAGGATTTAATCTCACTCCTCTCTTTATCGGGGTGATTTTCATTCCTTTAATTAGCGATGTTTCTGGAATAGTTACCGTCACTCAATTAGCCCTAAAAAATCAGATGGATTTAACGGTTTCCGTGGCTATGGGTGATAGTTTATTGGTGGCTTTATTCGTGGCACCTTTATTAGTTTTTATCGGTCAATTTTGGCAGCAGCCGATGGATTTAAATTTTAATCCCTTTAACGTGGTGGCTTTGATTGTAGCGGTGGTTGTCACTAATTTAATCAGCTTTACCGGTCGTTCCAATTGGTTAGATGGAACCCTATTACTAGCCACCTATTTAATCTTGGCAGTAGCTTTTTATTACCATCCCGCCTAGCCAAAAAAGAGATTTAGGTATTTTCTGATATTTCTGTCTTAGAATGGATCGGTATCACCTTACTGCCGCAGGATTGCTGATGATGAAAAGAGGGTTTTGGTTTGTCGTCGGGTTAGTAGTAACGATAATTCTGCTTCCTTCCCTAGTTCTTTCTAATTCCATCGGTGAACAGGGAATTTATGCCGATCGCCTGCGGGCGGAACCCTATAATTTATTAGGGCGAAAAATTGCCATCGGTCAAGTGGAAATCGGCCGACCGGCTCAGTTCGGTTATGATAAAGTGGCGGCTTGGCAGCCTCCCTATAAGTTAGCCGGTGTTTTTTTTCGCGATCAAATTGCCAAACCCAACACCTATCTAGATAATCACGCCGCTATGGTGGCAACGGTGATGGTCAGTGATGATAAAAAAATCCCCGGAGTGGCCCCAAAAGCGAGATTATATTCGGGGGCGGTGGGTTCTTTGCGACGCGGTGGACAACCGGAAGAATGTCTTACTAGCCAAAATATTGCCCGACAAAATAGCGGTGATGTGCGCGCAATTAACTTTAGTTTTGGGGAATCTTTGCAAAGAGATCAGCGACAGGAACCAAAATTAGATGGTCAAGCTTTATTAACTCAATGTGTTGATTGGTCATCGCGAGTTGATGATGTTCTTTATGTAATTGCTGGTAATCAAGGTAAGGGAGGAATTCCCATTCCCACCGATCATTTTAACGGCATTACTACCGCTTATACAGCGACAAGAGAAGGAAAATTTACTAAAGTTGATTTTGCTAATATTAGTGCTTTGCCAGTGGGTATTGGTCGCAGTTTAATTAAACGGGAAATTAATGATGGTTCGCGACGGTCGATTAATTTAGTTGCTCCTGGCAATAAAATAGAGCTTTATGACCTCAAAGGTAAATTAAATACCGTTAGTGGCACCAGTTTCGCCGCTCCTCATATTACGGCATCCGTGGCACTTTTACAAGAATACGGCGATCAACAAATTAATCAAAAAAATCCCCATTGGAGTGTCGATTCTCGTCATCATCAAGTGATGAAGGCAGTAATGCTTAATGCTGCCGATAAAATTAAAGATACGGGGGATGGGTTACGGTTAGGTATGAGACGGACGGTCTTAACTAAGGATCAAAAAACTTGGTTAGAGTCCGATGCTTATAAAGACCCGAAAATTCCTTTAGATATGCAGATGGGGACGGGACATCTTAACACTTTTCGCGCCTACACACAGTTTAGTAATGGTCAATGGTCAGCCTCAGAATCTATTCCTGCCATTGGTTGGGATTACGCTACAGTTACCGCTAATGGTTATCAAGATTATGCCCTAGAGAAGCCCTTAAAAGCTAATAGTTTTGTTTCGATAACTTTAGCTTGGGATCGTTTGGTAGAATTAATCGATACTAATGGCAATAATCTCTATGATATCGATGAAAGTTTCCAGGATCGCGGCCTGAATAATTTAGATGTTTATCTTTTACCTGCTCAGGAGGATAATAATGCTAAATACACCTGTGCTTCCCTGAGTGATAGTGATAGTTTAGAGCATATTTTTTGTCCTGTACCCATCTCTGGAAACTATAAAATTCGGATTCTTTATCGTCAACAAGTTAACGATAAAGAACAAGCTTTTGCTCTCGCTTGGTGGACGGTTCCCGAATAATAGAAATGATAGTAAATCCTGTTTAAAAAGTATAGGAGAGTGGGAAGATGGGAGCGAGTTTTTAAAGTTCGATTGGCAGCTAACGGACTTGGTATAATTTAAATACCGAACAGTCTCTAAGATACACCTCGTTTTCTTTTCGGGATAACATCGTCAGAGATTCCCCAATAATTTGATGCTTGAGACATATTATATAGCAATAATTCGGCTGGCATTTTTTCTAAAATAACTCGGTTGAGATTAGCGGTATTGATATTCATTGCTCCCATCACAGAAGAGCCAAGTTCTTTCGATAATAGCGGAATAACCGCGTTACCAATCTCACGAAAACCATGCCATATTGTGCGGTGAAACTGAAACCAATCGGGGAATGTATGTAATCTGGCGGCTTCTCGTACAGTAATACAACGAGGAATAGAATAGTGAATGGGTCTAGGAGCAGTATAGGCCCCTTTGTCACTATTAGTTCCGGCCCGGAGAGTATTACATAAACCGGTGGGAGAAAGCTTTAAAAAGCGACTTTTTGGTTCCACTGTACCCGGTTCGGTTATGATAAATCTATCAATTGATCTTTGGGTATGAACTGAGCCTATATGTCCATAGATTTCTGCATCTACTGTTCTTTGATGGCAAAGTTTAAAAATATCTTTTGGCTGCACTGAATATTTTTTTCTCTTACCACTATAATCTAATTTTGATGCAGGTATGCCTAAATCAGTATCGATAAAGGCAGGTATTAATTCTAAATCTGAAATCGCATCATAGACGCTGGTAAAAGCTGATTTTTTGGCTGAGTTTAAATCGACGGTCTTTGTCAAAGGATATTTAGCCATCGGCACGTCTTTTCGACTACCAATTAAGATTAATCTTCTGCGCTTTTGTGGTGCGCCATATTCACTGGCATCAAGGATTTTAATTGGCTGATTAATTGTATAGCCAATAGCTTCAAATTCAGAGATTAACTCCTCTAAAAATTGTTTGTGTTTACCCGTAGCCATGCCGGGGACATTTTCAAAGATAAAATACTTGGGTTTAATTTCTGCTACAATCCGCAGATATTCAAATACAAGAGAATTTCTAGGATCATCTATTTGTCGTTTACCAATCAATGAAAAACCTTGGCAGGGGGGACCGCCGGCAATTAAACTAACATCGGTGGCATAGCCTTTTAGTTTTAATAATTCCCATATTTCTCTACTTGTTACTTTGGCTATATCCCGGCAAATAGTTTGACAATAGGGAAAGTTAAAATGATGAACCAAGGAATGGACTGCATCAAACTCCACCGCTACAGCAATATCAAATCCCGCCGCTTCTAGACCAAGGGACATCCCACCGCAGCCGGCAAATAAATCGATCGCAATTGGTCTATGTTTCACTTTGATGATTAGCTCTCTATTGTCTGCCTTTCATTATACTGTAAGTAGGGAGGCACAATTATTGGTAGGATGGGTTAGCGGTAGCGTAAACTATGCGGGTGTTGGGTTTCATGCTTCAACCCAACCTACGTTCTGCTTTTTATTATACTGTATTTCTGATATAATTAACACTTTAAGTTTTATTAAGAGTGCAATTCCTTGAGCAAGTTAGTAATCAATTGATCGACTTTCTCTAATTCTTGAATAATTTGTTTAACTCTCTCTAATTCGTCGGCAGGGTTAGGCGTTTTTTTCGTTTTTATTCCCGAAGAATGAGCGATTTCACCGCGTTCTTCTCCAAAAGTATTCATATTGGCTAACCAAACTTTATCTAAGTCATCACTATCGATGCCGATTGGTAAGAGTAATTTTAATAGGTTAGTTTCTTTAATCCCATGATTTTGATCGATAACTGATTTAAAACATCTAATCACTATGTCAATTTTTTTAGTTATTTTCAGTTTGTCTAGGGAGACATTTTTGTTACCTTTAAGAGGAGTAATGGTA
>NZ_JASJFE010000669.1:0-2092 GCF_030067735.1 Microcystis sp. M53598_WE2
CATTGATTCTTCGTCAACTTAAACGCAAGTTAGGGGAGATTAATCCTTCATTAGAAACTAAAATTATGCAGTTAAGTATTGATGATGTCGAAGTATTAGGAGAAGCTTTATTCGATTTCTCTACGGTTGAAGATTTAATCAATTGGTTAAATACTTTAACTGCCTAGTTTTGACGTTAGCGATCGCATCTTCGCCATCACAAGCGGTGAGATTACTTCGGGTGGTTTTGGCTGAAAGAGAAAAGTTAACGCGGGAAGTATCCCCCTGACAATGACCCGCTAAAATTGTCATTATAGCTTGTTGATTGAAGTGAGGTCAAAGACAATGCTTTTTACCGTAGGGTGGGAATTACTCACCAATTCACCTTGACAGGCGGCGAAAAATAGGATAACATTTGTATAATTCTTGTCAAAATACGAAGAAAATATGAGTCTAGTTATTTCCCAAGAAGTGATTAAAGCAAGTGGTTTATCAGAGGATGAACTGTTAAAAGAGATTGTTATTATGTTATTTCAACAAGATAAGATTAGCTTGGGAAAAGCAAGTGAGTTATTAGGTATTAATCAAATCAAGTTTCAACGGCTGCTTTCTGAAAGAGGAATTTGTATTCATTATGATGTTGCTGAGTTTCAGGAAGATATTAAGCATTTAAAAAACAAAGGTTGGCTATGATCATTATTAGCGATACTTCTCCTCTCAGCAGTCTTGCTCTTGTTGGTTATCTGTCAATCTTAAAAGATATTTATACTAATGTTATTATTCCCCAAGCAGTTGCCAATGAATTGGCCAATTTAACTGAGGAAGATATCCGCATTAAAGCGACGCTTTCTCTGGAATGGATACAGGTTCAACAAGCCACTAATTTAGAACTTGTGGCTTGTTTGAGGAATGAATATAATTTAGATCTTGGCGAAGCAGAAGCAATCGCTCTTGCTTGGGAATTAAAGGCGGATGAATTGTTAATTGATGAACGTCTTGGACGGAGGTAGGCTGTGCGTTTGGGGCTGTCAATTACGGGTATTCTAGGAGTTCTTTTAATTGCTAAAAATAGAGGATTAGTTTCTAAGGTTAAACCGATAATGGAGTCTCTAATTAGCCAAGCAAATTTTCGCATCAGTCATCAACTTTATGAGGAGGTTTTGCAAACTGCAAATGAATTAGATTAAGTTGTGAGGGGGGAATTGAGAGACAATATTCAGAAAAACTGATGATTTAGAAATACAGTTTTCCCGATCAATGTTAACTTATGTTATGGAAGTCTTGAAAAATTGGCGCTTGTTGGGCTAAAACTGTTAGCAATAAACCTTTACAGTTAATATCATGAGTTCTCCCCTGTTGCCGATTCTTCCTGCTGTTGACGATATTTTATTCGATTTCGCTGAATCTGATGGCTTGAGTCAAGCTAATCGGGTGGATAGTGCGAGAAATCAGCGTTTAACCGCTACCGTAGTTTTCCTCGATGCTGGTGTTAGCGATTATCAAAGTCTCCAAGCTGGGGTAATTCCAGAAGTCGCCACCGTTATTCTCTCTGCCAATCAAGACGGAATCGAACAAATATCCGCTTTTTTACAACAAAATCCCCAGATTACCACCATTCACCTGGTTTCCCATGGTGCGCCGGGATGCTTATATTTGGGAAATTGTCAACTCAATTTAACAAATATTTACGATTACCGCCAACAGTTACAGAATTGGGCAAAGATTAATCATATCCTACTGTACGGTTGTCAGGTCGCGGCGGGAGATGCCGGGACAGAGTTTATTAATAAATTGTCCCAAATTACTGGGGCAAAAATAGCGGCTTCCAGCAGACGGGTAGGAAATGCAGCCTTAGGAGGAAGTTGGGAGTTAGAGGTGAGTTTACCCGCGATAAAGGGAGAGAATCAAACCTTTATTGAAACCTTAGATTTGTCGGAGTTGCAGACATCTGGGGTTTTTCAGCCGGATATCCTCAACACCTATCCCGGAGTATTTGCACCCACATTAGTAGGAGTATGGGATTATTTAAGCTATGCCGGTGCGGTGACAGTAGTTGGTAACTATGCTTATGCGGTGGGGGACACTCTGGAGATTATTGATATTAGTAACCCCA
>NZ_JASJFE010000681.1:0-1167 GCF_030067735.1 Microcystis sp. M53598_WE2
AAAAAAGCTGAAATTGAAAAAATACTTTATGGAGAACCCCTAGAAGATTTTACCAAAATAACCGCTCTGACCGAAGAATTAGCTCAATTGAGTCAAAAAATTGATAATTTAACCGATCGCTGGTTAGAATTAGCGGAAAAATTAGGCTAGGATAATCCCTATTTTCCCGATCAATTTAGTCAAAACTGAGTGATAATTTCTGGTGAATCATCCTCATCCATGACCAGATCTACCGACTCCACCCGCAAGAGGGCCAAATTATCGTTAACCACCCCTTGAAGATAGATTTCCCCCATCCCTTCACCCCCCAGATCGATCGAGCCGAAAACTTGACCGGTTTTGGTATTAAAATTAAACTGAAAATAATTAGCCGAGGAAATTCCCTCGCTGACATTATCGTATTTAGCGATCTCTTGACCAATGTTATCATAAAAAGATACCTGAAAATTTTCTAAAACTCGCATTTTTCCCGAACCTTTTTCCGAAAAGATAGTCGGGGCCGTTTTTTCATCATAACTAAAAGAACCTTTAGCTGTATAACCTTGATTTCCCGACCATTGAAAATCGAGCGTCACTGCTAAAACTCCTTGGCTATTCATGTTAGCAACTAAAAGCCAAGCTAATAGTAAAGTCAATATTATCTTTTTCATTAGTCGGTTATTTCATTTACAGCAGTTATCCTAATGGTGAGGTAGGAACAAAATCGGTAAAACCCCACACCCCACACCCTGCCACCAGGAAAAACCTTTTCAGCAGACCCTATTATAGCAAAGGGATTGCTACTTGCTTCCAATTAAGTAGGGAGGCACAATTATTTGTAGGATGGGTTAGCGGTAGCGTAACATAATCGGGAGTTGGGTTTCATGCTTCAACCCAACCTACGTTCATCTTATATTTAATTCCACCCACCTACTTAGTCACTGATAACTGATAACTGAATAGAGTTTGTCAGCGAAACGTTTTTTTGTCTTAAAGTCCAGAAAACGGGTTTCTCCGAGAAACCCGTTTTCTAGGTTAACTTCGGGAAAAAAGAAGCATAAAAACGCTTCAAAATACTCGGTTAATGCTTCTTTCCAGGGTTCATCATAATTGGCGGTTGTTTGGTTCATCAATTAGGGTGATAGTTTTAATTGTTCTCCGCTTCTGGCTAAGAGTTTTAAGGTGAAT
>NZ_JASJFE010000274.1:0-7200 GCF_030067735.1 Microcystis sp. M53598_WE2
ACACAAGGGTTCTGCTTCTGCGTATCTGCCTTGCGATTCGTATAATACCGCTAAATTATTGAGACTGGTAGCAACAATGGGATCGTTTTCTCCTAATAGCTGTTCCCTTAGAGAAAGGGAGTGCTTATACAAGGGTTCCGCTTCTGCGTATCTGCTTTGACATTGGTACAATCCTGCTAAATTATTGACACTGGTAGCAACACTAGGATGGTTTTCTCCTAATCGCTGTTTTATCAGAGAAAGGGAGCGCTTATACAAGGGTTCCGCTTCTGCGTATCTGCCTTGGGAGAGGTATAATCCTGCTAAATTATTGAGACTGCTAGCAAAATAGAGATTGTTTTCTCCTAAGCGAGATTGGATTTCTTCACAACATTTTGTTAAGGTAGCTGCTGCTAAATTATATTCTCCCTGTCCCTTATAAAACGAAGCTACCCCAAGAAACACCCGACTTAAATTATCTTCCAGGTTGGGAATATCATCTAACATGGTTTGACTGACAAGTTGCAGATGGGGAATTGCGGGAGTTACTGCTGCAATAATCTCCCTTGTGGGGGTTTGCGGGATATTTTCGGCAATGGTTAACAAAGTTTCCACAAAAGCGCATCGATAAAGAGAATTTATCTTAGGAATTTCCTGTAATTGCTGTTGAAAAAATTCTCTCACGAGGGGATGAATCCGATAAAAAGAATAGTCCTCATCCACGGGTTGCATCAGATGAGAATTATCCAATTGTCCCCGCGCTTCTTCTAGTTCGCTTTCGGTAATTTCTGTGGATTTTGCCGTATCTTCTAGCAACGTCCAAGCAATAGCCACCGGTGCGAATAAACTCAACAGCATTGCCACTTTTTGAACAGCAGAACTTAAATCATCCCAACTGATTTTAATTGCGGCTGCTACCCCTAAATGTCCATAATCTCTGTGGTTTCTTTCCTTGGTTAAAGCAGTATGAGCTAAATTTAATTTATCGCGTAAATGGCTAAACTTTAAATGACGATTTTTCGCTAAATATTCCCCCACCAACTCCACTGCTAAGGTTAAGCGTCCTAAAATTTCGTGACAAATCTGTTCTACTAAAGCTTTTTCTTGCTCAACTTTAGCAGTACCAACAATTTTGGTTAATAATTCCACACATTTATCTAAGGGTAAAACATCTAAAGCTATAGACTGAAATTCCGTACTAAGACACCTTTCCCTAGTGGTGACTAATATCTTAATCCTAGAATCTTTTGGTAACATTCGATCGGGAATTCTGTCGATATTGGGGACATCATCGAGAATTAATAATAATTTTCCCTGCTGAGGTAGCCAATTTTGCCAATACCAGTACACTTGTTTTTCTAAAGATTCTTTTTTCAATATTTCTGGTAAAGATAGATAGGGACCAGCTAATTTAACTATTTCTTCTGCTAAACCCGATAGTCGCAAGGATAACCAATATTGTGCCGCGTATTCCTGTTGGTATCGTTTCGCATATTCCAAAGCTAAAGCGGTTTTTCCTATTCCCCCTAACCCTTCCACCGCGCAAACAATCACCCCTTGTTCTGTTTGCAATTTCTGATGAATTAAGGTTAACTCATCTTCCCTCCCGACAAAATTAACCGTACTTTTGCCCACATTACTAGGGATAGAGGGAATACTTACTTTTTTAGACGATTTTTCACTCCTGCGATCGCACGATTAAATGTGGGAAAATAACGCTTAAAAGTTGACTCAGTATCTAATTCCGCTTCGTAGGTCAGGGAAACAAAAGGGGGTATAGTAGATATGGCCGCTTTTAATTTGGCTGCTGCCGATCGCTCTGGTTGATTGAGTTTAGCCAGAATTTGATTTAATAATTCTAAGATTTGTGCAGAAGCAAGTTCTGAGGGTGGTTCTTTGGTAATTGCCGTCAATTCTGTGACAATTTCTGCTACCATTACCTCGGCATCAGGAAAAGATGCTTCTTGACTCTCGCTGGCGATTAAATCCCATTTTTCTCGTTCCAATTCTTTAATTTCTATGCGCTTATCGTTTATGCGTTGCTGCAAAAGAACTTTATCTTCTGGACGCGCACCTGTCCACGCATCGCGGATTCCCGCTAATTGTTCTTTTAAGCGTTGAATATTTTTATCGAGATTTTGTAATTCGCCAGCAGACATAGAGAAATAAGGTTAAATTACAGGGTCAATTTAATTATGATCTATCCATCTAGAAATGTCATTCCTGTGGCTGTCCCCCACTCCCCAACACCCAACCCCTCACGGATCGCTGAAAAAGCCTAGCTCAATCTGGAAATTTTGATTATGATCATTAGTAATTGACCTTTATTTGTGATATAGATTCAAAGGAGAGACACGGTGTCCACAGAAGTCATCGAAAAGCGTTCCACAGCGACAATCCGTAAACCAGCACCGCGTTATCGCGTTTTACTCCACAATGACGACTTTAACTCGATGGAGTATGTGGTTCAGAGTTTAATGCAAACGATCGCCGGTATGACGCAACCCCAAGCAGTCGATATCATGATGGAAGCGCACACTAATGGTACGGCCTTGGTGATTACCTGCATCCAAGAACACGCGGAATTTTACTGTGAAACCTTGAAAAATAAAGGTTTAACCAGCAGTATCGAACCCGATGAATAAAAGATTACGGGTAATTGCCACTTACCCAGTCCCCCTGCGACTGGGAATTTTTATTTTGCTCTTACTTTTTCTCTGGTTGCCGATCGCACTTCCCCTCTATCACTTTTTTGCCACTAATGCCAATCTTGTCTCAATTTTGACCCTTTCTGTTCTCTATCTGGAATTTTTGGGGTTATCCCATTGGTGGGGACGGACAATTTATGGCGATGAGGGATTAGCCGATTATGGGTTGATTTGGCGAATAAAAACGCCGATCGAGTTAATTAACGGGTTGGCGATCGGTTTATTTTTCACTTTCTCGCTTTTTCTGTCCCAAGGGTTCCTAGGTTGGTTAAATTTCTTACCCGCAAATCCCCAGATCAGCAAAATCATCCTGGAGGGGTTTTTAGTCGCTTTAGCGGTGGGTTTTGCGGAAGAATTGCTATTTCGGGGCTGGTTACTGGGAGAATTAGAAAAGGATTATCGTCCCGCTATCGCTCTAGTGATTAGTGCCTTAATTTTCGCTCTTACCCACTTTATTAAACCTTTAGCCGAAATTATCCGCACTTTTCCCCAATTTCCTGCCTTAGTCTTGCTAGGATTGGTTCTCGGTTGGGCAAAACGCGCCTGTGGTGGTAGTTTGGGTAAAAGTATCGGTCTGCACGCGGGTTTAGTCTGGGCATACTATATATTAAATGTGGGTCAGTTAATTAAATACACTGGTACTGTTCCCGATTGGTTAACTGGAATCGATAAAAATCCTTTAGCGGGAGTGATGGGTTTACTTTTCCTGACAATTCTCGCTATCTGGATCAGAAAAAAAGCAGTTTTGAGTGAACGATAGGGGATTAAATCAATTACTATAAAGGGGAAATTGCCCATGAGAGTTATAGCCGATGAATCGATTATTATCTTTTCTAGAATATCGCCCGCGTTTGCGTAATATCCTATCTTTTTGTTTCTCTCTTATCGTCATGCTGTTGATCGGTGTAGGCAAAGTCACAGCACAAGATTTAAATAATTCTACTCTGGATTTAGTTGCTAATCTCTGGATGTTAATAGCCGGCTCGTTAGTATTCTTTATGAATGCGGGTTTTGCCATGCTGGAAACGGGTTTTTGTCGTACTAATAACGCCACTAATGTCTTAGCTAAAAACCTAATTGTCTTCTGTGTTTCTGCCTTGGCTTATTGGATGTTTGGTTTCGGTTTAATGTTTGGCAATACATCTGAACTGGGAAATAGTTTCTTTGGTGGGACAGGATTTTTCTTGGAAATTTTAACCCCCAATAATCAATACAGTCAATTCCAAAAATTGTGGACAGGTCGTTCATCGGTTGTCACCCAATTTTCATTAAAAACATTTCTATAAATCTTATTATAAACTTTTAACTTTTGTCGGTCTTGAACTACCAATCCTGTTAAGCGTAATTCTATTTGATCGGGACTACCATCATCGGTAATTTCACCATTTCTTAAAATTTCTAGGTAAAGCTTCAGCATTCTTCTACCCGTGACACGCTTATTTAATAAACGATTCCGAATAGTTTTTAGGTGTTCTGGACTATCTTGAGATACCCAGTTACTAATTACTTGGGACTGGATAAAATCGCCGACATTAATCGGGGTTGCTGGGGATTCCTTGCCAAATTCAGGGCGAGATGTGGAGATTAAATTACAAATTTTTTGAGTTAAAAACGGTTGTCCACCTGTCCATTCTATAACCTCCTCTAAAACCCGTTCCGGTGCGATAACTTTGTCCTGCAATCCCTCGGCAAGTTTTCTGGCATCCTTTATAGTAAATCCAGATAATCGAATATCTTGACCAATATTAAAAGGACTACGATTATTATCTCGAATAAAGTTAGAAACCGTCGCTACCCCCAACATACAAAAGGTTAGACGTTGATAATCACGATTGTGAGGACGTTTTTCATGACAGCTACGCAGCCAAGCAAAAAAAGCATCTGTGGAAAAATTTAAGCTCAGAATGCTATCAATTTCATCAAAACAGATAACAATAGGTCGGGATACCTCCTTTAAGAGAATTTCCTCTACAAATTGATCAAGACGATTAATAGGTGATTTATAGGCTCGTTCATCCCACCAAGTTTGCTCTTTTCCCCGAATAGAAAGATCAAATCGTTTAACCAGTTGCTCAAATAATACTCGATACCAAATATCTTCGGATATGTTTTTTCCTAGACCACTCAAATCAATGGTAGCACAATCAATATTATCCTCTTTCAGTCGTTTTTGTGTCTGTACCCACAAACTTGATTTTCCCATCTGACGGGAATTCAATACATAGCAATACTGTCCATTTTTTAGATAGTCATAAAATATATCATCTGCTTCCCGCTTGATATAACTAGGTGCATTTAGGGGGACGCTGCCTCCAATATGATAAAAATTGGTCGCCATAGCATTAAAATTAGCAATTTGTCTGATTGGTTAAGTTCGATGAATAATTTAATCAAAGGTTATCTGTGCCTAAGCTAGTCCGCATTTAAAGTTCTGGATTCGATGAGGGAACGGGGAACAGGTGAAAACGAATATTAGATTTAGATGTACAACAGTTTAACTCAATATATTGGATTTTAGGAGGATAGGCGATACCTAAAATAGTTGCTGTATAGTGGATAACGGGGTTGAACAGCATTCTGCACAAAGGTTACTAATCCTAAACTATGAAGTTGCCAATTAATTGTTGCACCTAAATCAACGGGAGAAGACGACTCTACAACCTTTTTCATTCCTGCTGCTAGGTTTGGATGTTCTTGTAAGTTTAGCAAATGTCCTCGCAAATGATCCCCATAAATTCCCGCTTCCGTGGCTGCTGTCTCTAAAAAATCTGCTAAAGACAGTTGTTTTTGGCTAATCGCATAAATCGCTTTTTGGATTAAATAGGGATGTCCCCCGACAAGATTAATTATTTTTTGCAGTTCATCTTTTCCCAAGTTAGCCTGATATTTATTAGCTAGAGTCAAGACCTGTTCTAGAGTAAAATCAGGTAACAGGATTTCTGTTCCTACATTGAAAGGAGATTTATTCAGGTCAGCAGGAACATAATTTTCTGTGGAATAGGTGATAATTAAGTGTAACTTTTGCCAAGTATTATTATTTTTTGCCTCCTCGTGCCAAAGACGAAATAAACTAAGGAAATCGTCGGCAACGCTTGCATAGGCAAAGAGACTATCTATCTCCTCTAAAACTAAAATTAGGGGTTTATCCAGCTTTTTGAGCAAATGGTCTTCAAAATAGGCAGTACAGCTATAAAGTCCTAATCCTTCTTGCCATTTTTCCTGAAAGAGAGCTGCTAACCCTAATTTCTTGGAAATAATCAAAGCAAACCAAGAGAGCAATCGGTCTAAATCGCCGAGAATTCCTTTGCTTGCTTGTAAAAAACTGAAACTGACGGTTTTATACTCTCTTTTGTCAACTTGACTCAAAATTCTATCGACTAATAGGGTTTTACCCATCCCCTTGGCTGATTTAATCCGCAATAATGAACCTGCTTGACTCACCGTCTCCAGACAAAGCTGTTCCACTGGAGGACGTTCAATATACTTGGAAAAATCCGCGGCCCGGTTTTCTCCCTCATCCTCAGACGTGGCAGCTGGTGTTTCCTCCAACTCATCCCAGTCAGTGATTTCTCGATAATCAAGGGCTAATTTTTGACAAATTTCAAAAAAATTGAGATTACTAATCGATTTACCGTTAAGAAAAAGGCTAATAGTCGATTTTGCGAATCCTAAATCCTCAGCAAGCAGCTCTTGACTTGCGTAACCATTGAGTTTAACTGCTTGTTTGACTCTAGGGATATATTCTGATTTTACTTTAAGCGATCGCCCCATAAACTTCCATCAATCGACGCAATCTCTATTTTATCGCAAAAAACTCAGACATATCTCAGTCATGAGATCAGAGATTAGAGTGGTCGTTTACGCTTTTATCGCAAAAAACTCAGACATATCTCAGTCATTCCCATTCATGAACTCAGAGAGTCATGACTGAGGATCAAGATGTACTGGTCGAAGTGTATTTATAAACTACACAAAACAGAATGCTTGACATATTTCCTTTTAAGTCCAAAGACAATGACACTTATAAGGGTGATTCTGGGACTTCAGCTAAGTCTGACAATTATTTAACCTCCGCGGAGAAGTCTCTTTTATCTGATTTACTCAAAGTTAATGCTGCCACTGTCTTGAGCTTTGAAATTGAAACAGATAGAATTGGAGAAGCTAACTTACAAGACAAATTAGAAAAACTAGCGGACAAAGGCTATATCAAAGTCAATAAAGAAGAAAGCTACAAAATCTTTACTCCCACTTGGAAAACTCGTTGGCTTAGGGTAAATGGTATTTTGTAGTCAGGTTCTAACGGAATTAGATAAGTTTCCTTTTTTCAGTTCATTCACCCATTACCTATTTTTGGTAGATTCTCAGACAACTGCCGCCACCGATCTTTTTAGCGAAATACGGAAACTTCTGGGAGAAGATCGGTGGCCTTTTGTGGTGACTGCGATAATTATTGGAGTAGCAGTTGAAACTAGAAGTACCTATTTCTGGCTCTTCGGGAATTGTTATGCAAATA
>NZ_JASJFE010000506.1:0-1086 GCF_030067735.1 Microcystis sp. M53598_WE2
AATGCTATTGTGGTGGGAGGTATGGGAAAAGAAAGAAATTTAGTTATCGATCAAAGACTGACTAATTTTACTCCCGTTACTCGCATTAAGGGAGAAGTAAATAAATTATTTGTCCGCAGAATGACTCCCAGAGAGTGGGCAAGATTACAGGGATTTCCCGATAGTTTTCAGATTGTTGTTAGCGATGTCCAAGCTTATAAACAGTTCGGTAATTCTGTGGCTATTCCCGTGGTAAAAGCAGTGGCAAAAGAGGTGATTAAAGCTTTAGATTTATCCAGAGATTCTCAAGAAAATATCAGGGTTAAAGACCTACAGGGGAGACAATTAGATCTATTGTCAATCTGAGGAACAATAACAATTTTTTCTAGGGGTTTGGGTATATTAAGAATAGTTATTATTTGATCAATATGATCGCTGTTTATGCTCGACTCTCACTGGATTAACAGTGGACTTGTTACATAATTAATTTTCGAGAGTTCAAAAATGAGAAAAATAGGCATGAGACAAAAATAAAAAGAGCAAAAGAGGTGATGGTTTCGCCGGTTGTGCTTGTTAAAGGTATCTTGCTTATACTACACTTGTAACACCAATAGGTTTAGTATTCGGGAGAAAAAATTATGCGGACAATCACACGCACCACCACTACCGAGATGGAAGTCACCAGCATTCGTCTGGAAAGAGTCCTCAAAGACAAGCTGAAAGAGATTTCCGGCAATCAAGGTTATCAAGCACTCATTCGCGATGTCTTATGGAATTTCGTTCAGCAAAAATCAGGAGATTATCGACCTCAGTTTTGTGCCACCGATATAAGGGCAGTATTTAACGCTACAGCTAGAAAAAATGAGATTTGCGCTCTTACAGGCAAGTTAATCCCCGCTAATGAAACAATGTTGTTAGGTTTGACTATCTATGGCGATTTAGTTCCGTTGAGTATGGATAGTTATGCCAATTTAAAATAAGTTTGACTAGGGTGGGGCAGAATCCGGTATAGTTAGTCCTCACCCAAGGGAAGTGGGAATTATAAATTATAAATTATGAATTATGAATTGAGAGGTGGGGAGTTTTTTGCTGTGAACAGTGAACTGA
>NZ_JASJFE010000387.1:0-4686 GCF_030067735.1 Microcystis sp. M53598_WE2
ATCAAATTTTTGTTGTACCAATAAATCCTTAACTTCTTCGTAACATAAACCGAAGGCTTCTTCGTAGGTTTGTTCTAATTTAAAATAATTGAGGATTAAGTCAATGTCTTCGTCCCGATGACCTTCGGAGCAGTCGAGAACAATTGGCTGGAAAAAAGCAACTTTATTAGTTTTGCGGAGAATTAAGTCAATAATTCCTAAAGCTACTAACGCTTTACCGCTTCCCGTTGCCGTCGTGCTGATATATAAAGAGTTAGTCATGGGTAGAGGAGAATAATAACAGGAGTGGAATTTAACTTACCCACCCCAACCTTGAGGTGGGCTTTTTCAGCTAAATCTAGATAATTTTGGTGAATCTGTTGATGGCAATAATTAACTTTTAAGTAAGTAGTTCTAATCAAATAGAAGATTGATTCCCCCTTAATCCCCCCTTAATAAGGTGGTTTTGATACCCCCTTAATCCCCCCTTAATAAGGGGGGCAGCGATCAAGTTGTCTATAAGGGCGTGAATTGTTGGCAAATTTTCAGTAAACTATCTTTATTTGTTGGCTAATACAGCGATTTTTATCAAACAGCGATCGCTGTTTGAATATCTACTAGAGAATTATGGAATATACCTTGTAATCTAGCAGTTATTTTGTCCGATTGCTGTTCACTGGTAACATTTTTTCCATGAACTTGATTTAATTTCCTCAGATTAAGATAAAAACTCCAGCTAATCCTATCACCGGCTTTCCAGCTAGGGCTTGATTTTTCACAAAGATTTAAGCTTATCTCCCTCGGATTGCCATTAAATCTTAACTAGAAGCGATTACCCCAGATTGTTGAAACCATTGGCTAATTCCGGCGGCTAAAACTTGCGCTAATTGTTTTTGTGCCTGAGTATCGATAATCCATTCAAATTCTTGAGGATTACTCATAAATCCTAACTCTAATAACAATGAAGGACTACTATAGGGACGAGTTAAAGCTAAATTATTCCAAAATACTCCATAGGAAGGACGGTTAAGATTTTTGGTTAAATAATCGTGGAGAAAAACTGATAAATCCGCTGCTTGGGGATGATACCAAAATATGCCAATTCCTTGAGTATTTAAGGCATCTCCATCATCAGGTAAAGCATTATAGTGAACTGATATTGCTAGGGTTGGTTGCAGATTATTAATCATCTCTACTCGTGCCGGTAAAGATAAGTCTATGTCAGTTTCTCTGGTTAAATAAACTGTTGCTCCCAATTTTTCTAACTCCCGTTTAATTAATTTAGACATAACCAAATTAATCTCTTTTTCTGTGTAACCCGTCGGACCGACAGCACCAGTTTCTTTACCTCCATGTCCGGGATCTAATAAAATAACTTTGCCCTGTAAATTATCACTTTTTTCCGGGGGATGACGCAGGGTTAAGATTAAATTTGTCCCCTGGTAACGAAGACTATAACCCCACTGTTGTTTTTGGTTAAGATTAAAAGTGTATTCTATCGTAGTCGGGTTGATTTGTCGCCAATCTAAACGTCTGACCAAGGGATTATCCACTAGAAAAATTGTATCGGTTTGGGCAATGGTATTATAAAGGGTCAAAATAAATTTATCATCCTCTTGTGCCACGGCGATGGGTACAGGATGGGAGAGGGGAAAAATAATTTCTGTTGCTTGATTGATACTTCGAGAAGAGAGACCGCGAATATTAGCATTATCTAGGACCTCATTAACTATTAAACGGGTTTCTCGCTCTAAAATCCAACCACCATAATCTAACCGTAACCAATCCCCTTCTTTCCCAGTGACTCTCGCTTTCGTACCTTGGGGTAAAGGAGTTAAACGGGAATAATCACTACCCGGCCCCGTGCGCGCTACCCCTTCCGCAACTATAATTTCAATCACTGGTAAATTTTGATCGCTAATAATATTAATTTCTCCTTGACCTTGTTGGCTAATCGATCGATTATTTAATTGTGCTGTAAAAATAGGTTTTCCTAAGTTAGCCTCTTGCTTAAACTGCTGACAACCTCGATAGTAACCAATTTTATCCTCAGAATTCGCTTGATTAAGATTAGTTAAAACTGCGGCATTACTAGGCAGTTTTGTGGTTTGAGTTTGGGGTAAAAGAGGTAAGATTTTATCTCCTAACTGCACAGAAACCTGAGCTTGGGGAGTGGCAATCGCACTAAAACAAATCCATTCCCCCACTAACCTCGTCCTATGGACAGAAGGACTGAGAGAGTTATCAGCAAAAGCTAATCCTTGGGGAATAACTGCTTGAGTATCTCGACGAATTATTTGACGATTAATAGTTTGGTTTTGATAGCGAATAGTGAAATTATTTTCGCCAACTTCTAGGGGAAAACTAGGGGCAAAATATCCTTTAGCACTGCGTTGAATCGGTTGATTATTGAGCAAAACTTGACCGGATGGAGGAGCAGAACCAATAAAAAAGATTCTCGAGGCCGTGGTTTGATGATTATCGGGAGGATAAACAATCATTAATGAGGCAGATTTAGCGCTGATGCTGTGATAAAAACCGATTAATAGGACTAAACCTAAACCGATTAAGATATTTTGCCCAAAAGTTCTCACCTTTAACCAGAATAGCCCCATATTATCCCCCTCTTAGCTGACAAATATTATCCTAGGACAAATTCTGGAGGTTTGTTGTTCGTCTTCTCAGTTGCACTGTATTTAAACTGATCGGGAAAATTTAGTACAAATGCTCTGACTTCTTCACCCCTCTCCCTGTTTTTGACCCTCATCCCTTATGATCAATATAGATTAACTTTTGTAAAGGAATCGGAGTTATGGCTTTAACCGTTGGAACAATCGCACCGAACTTTACCACCACCGACGATACTGGAAAAACCGTTTCCCTGTCGGATTTTCAAGGTAAAGTCGTAGTTTTATACTTCTATCCCAAAGATGATACCCCCGGCTGCACCAAGCAAGCGCAAAGCTTCCGGGATAACTACGAACAATACCAAGACAAGGAAATAGTAGTCTTCGGGGTGAGCAGGGATGACCAGGGTTCCCATGCACAATTTAAAGAAAAATACGGTTTACCCTTCCAATTGCTCGTAGATACCGATGGTGCTATCACCAAAGCTTATGACGTCGATGGGGGTGGCTATTCTAAGCGCGTCACCTATATCATCGATGCAGAAGGCAAAATTAGCCATGTGGATGAGAAAGTGAATACCGCTAGTCACGCATCGGATATTCTCTGCGTAGTCGGTTAATTTTTCCTAAAATCTTTTCTGGGTGTGTTAGGGGAGCCTAATACACCCGATACCCCAGTTCACTGATAATCAGTTTTTAATAACCGGATTTAGTATAACTAAATAGGTCTTGCTGATGATGAACTGAATATTAAAAATCAGACTAAAATAAGTGGGTGGGTGGAATTAAATATAAGATGAACGTAGGTTGGGTTGAAGCATGAAACCCAACGCCTGCATGGGTTACGCTACCGCTAACCCATCCTACAAACAATTTGGCCTCCCTACTTAATACTATTATCAAATATCTTGGTGGGATTAATCGGGAATCATGGTTAAGTTTAGCAAGTACCTAAAGAGGCTTGGGATTGTTGCTGGAGTGGCTTTTTTGTTGTTGGTTACTCACCGAGCGGCTCCCCGAAAGGCAGTGGAAAATGAGCAGATGAAGGGGGTTTGGTTAACCAATATTGGCACGATATTGTTACATCACACTACGTCCTTAGACGAGGTGTTAAATCATCTTTCGCGATCGGGTTATGACCGGGTGTATTTTAGTGTTTATGGGTTTAGGGGAACGCTTTATCCGACTTCCCAACGTCCGACGAATTGGTTGTTTGTGCCGCCGTTGAGCAATCCCTGGAGGGCAGCGGTTAAGGAGTCTTTACGGCAGGGTTTGAAGCCCTATGCTTGGTTTGAGTATGGTTTGATGTTATCCCCTAAGGATCCCATTGCCAAAAAGCATCCGGATTGGCTATTAAAAACGCCCGCAGGGAAGACGGTGGTGGAAACCAATGTCTGGTTAGATCCGGCGAATCCGCAGGTACAAGCCTATCTTTTGGGGAATATGGAAGATATTTTAAAAGAAAAAGATTTGGCGGGGATTCAGTTAGATGATCATTGGGCGGTTCCGCGTGTTTTTGGTAATAAAAGTCAGGCTTTAACGAATTTAACCCGCAAGTTGCACGATCATGTCAAGGCGATTAATCCCAAGTTGGTGGTGAGTCTTTCGCCTAATCCTCACTCTTTTGCGGTGAATAAATATAATCAAAATTGGTTGGCTTGGGTGCGTCAAGGGATTGTGGATGAGGTGGTCTTACAGATCTATCGGAAAACTCCCAATCAGGTGGCGGCGAGTCTTTCGGGATCGGGACTGGCGACAGCTTCCCGGTATGTGCCGGTGGGGGTGGGTTTATATGCGGGTTGGAATCCTGATTTTTCCTTAAAGGGTTTACAAGCTCAGGTGAGGACGGTGGAGCAGCAGGGTTATGGCTATTCGTTATTTTCTTGGGAATTTGTGGTCATGCGTCATCTTTTTAATCATATTCCTCGGTTTTAAGTAGGTAGGCGTTAAAAATTATCAGATGCCCCCCTTATTAAGGGGGGATTAAGGGGGGACTAAGGGGGGATCGGCACCCCCCTTATCAAGGGGGGCAGGGGGGATCGAACCTAAAATCCATTTTTAATTTAATTATAACCAGCTA
>NZ_JASJFE010000736.1:0-1627 GCF_030067735.1 Microcystis sp. M53598_WE2
ATTGACTTAAAAAATCAATTACAACAATCCCAAAAGCTTGCTATATCTACCTTAACAGGAATGGGAGGCATAGGTAAAACCGAACTAGCCAGACAGTTTGGCTGGCAACAATGGCGAGAAAAAGCCTATCCGGGGGGTATATGTTGGTTAAATGTGGCAGAAAGTGACGGCGGTTTTATCGGTACTTCTATTTTAGATTTTGCGCGGGTACATCTCAAATTAACTTTACCAGATGAGGGAGAATTAGACGTAAAAATTCGTTATTGTTGGCAAAACTGGTTAGCGGGAAATGTCCTAATTATTTTTGATGATGTGCGGGATTATCAGCAAATTAGGGATTATTTACCACCGCAAGAAGACAAACGCTTTCAGGTTTTAATTACCACTCGCAAGGAATATTTATCAGCGACAATTGAGACTTTTCGGGTAGAAGTATTAAAAGAAAAAGATGCACTTGATTTATTGCGTTCCTACCTTAAAGATAACAGAATTGACACACAAATCGAGGCAGCTAAATTATTATGTCAGGATTTAGGTTATTTACCCTTGGCGTTAGAATTGGTGGCAAGGTTGCTGGTACGACGACAGGATTGGAAAATCAGCAAAATACGGCATAAATTAGCCGAAAACGGCTTAGATGAGCCAAGTTTAGACAAAAATCCCAAGTTTCATGGGGAAATGACTGCGGAAAGAGGGTTAAAAGCTGCCTTTAATCTCAGTTGGGAGGAGTTGCATAGCGAACCAGAAGCGCAAATTTTGGCACTTTACCTCAGTTTATTCGCTCTTGCGCCCTTTCCCAAGGGGATGATTCTGGATTTATTTCCCGATGAGGATGGGGATACAGTGGAGGAATGGTTAACCGATAGTTTAGTTCACCTGAGTTTAGTTCAGGATAATCGTGATGGTTGGTATGAAATTCATCCCCTGTTGCGTCGCTATTTTCGGGATAAGTTAGAAGCATCACCCCACGCAGAACCAGCAAAACGCCGTTATTGTGGGATTATGGCCAAAAAATCGGCAGAAATGCCACATAATCCCACTGTAGAAATCGTTGAAGAATTTAAACCTTTCCTTCTCCATCTACAAGCATCTGTCGGGGAATATCCCCAATATATCGCTGATGAGGATTTATTTTGGTCCTATACGGGTTTAGCTCTTTATTATAATGGACAAGGATTGTATGCTACTGCTGAACCTTACTGTCAAGATTGTTTAACCGCAACTCGAACCCACTTA
The DNA here is from genome assembly GCF_030067735.1 of Microcystis sp. M53598_WE2. Taxonomy (NCBI): domain Bacteria; kingdom Bacillati; phylum Cyanobacteriota; class Cyanophyceae; order Chroococcales; family Microcystaceae; genus Microcystis; species Microcystis sp. M53598_WE2. Next base: position 1,237 of record NZ_JASJFE010000736.1, read on the forward strand.
GGAGACAATCATCCCCATGTGGCAGCTTCCCTCAACAACTTAGCACAATTGTACGATTCCCAAGGCAGGTACACAGAAGCGGAACCTCTCTATCTAGAAGCATTAGATTTGTATAAACGACTCTTAGGAGACAATCATCCCGATGTGGCACTTTTCCTCAACAATTTAGCAGCATTGTACGAATCCCAAGGCAGGTACACAGAAGCAGAACCTCTCTATCTAGAAGCATTAGATTTGAAAAAACGACTTTTAGGAGACAATCATCCCTCTGTGGTACTTTCCCTCAACAATTTAGCAGCATTGTACGAATCCCAAGGCAGGTACACAGAAGCGGAACCTCTCTATCTAGAAGCATTAGATTTGTATAAACGACTCTTAGGAGACAATCATC
>NZ_JASJFE010001040.1:0-5275 GCF_030067735.1 Microcystis sp. M53598_WE2
ATAATTAGGGGTAGGATGGGTTAAATATCCCTTATTTTTAACCTGAGTTTCACATCTGCTAATTTCCCCTCATAACTACCCTAAAGTGAGAAATTATAGTAATATTTCTAAGGATTGCCAGAAAAGAAAGAGCGCCATGCTGCTGTGCCGATCGCTCCTCCTAAAAGAATAATTAACGTCCAAACTTGATTTTTTTGGGTTCCTTCCACCTTTTCTAGTCTTCTATCCATCCCATCGACTTTCTCAGTTAGTTTTGCTTGTCCTACCTCTAGCTTAGTTAGCCGTTCGTCGATTTTGTCAAATTTCTGGTTAAAATCCTTCTGTAGGCTGTCAAATTTCTGGTTAATATCCTTTTGTAGGCTGTCAAATTTCTGGTTAACATCCTTCTGTAGGCTGTCAAATTTCTGGTTAACATCCTGTTGCAAGGTATCGATTTTTTGGTTAAAATCCTTCTGTAGGCTGTCAAATTTCTGGTTAACATCCTGTTGGAAGGTATCGATTTTTTGGTTAACTTCCTTGATGCTGTCTTTGATTTCCTTGAGGACGGATTCAAGACTATAAGTAACGGTTTCGTTAGACATTTTGGTAAAATCCCTGGGAGTAATGATAGTACAATAATTTTATTTTAATCCTAAATCCGGTTATTAAAGACTGATTATTTATTGCCTGTCCTGATAAGTAGGGAGGCACAATTATTTGTAGGATGGGTTAGCGGTAGCGTAACCCTTGCAGGTGTTGGGTTTCATGCTTCAACCCAACCTACGTTCTATTGCCTCTATTGCCTATTGCCTCTCCTGATATGTAGCCTATACTCAACGGATTTAGTATAACTATCTCTGCCATTACTTTTGAAAAATGCTATAAATTTCCTCGGCAATATTTCTGCTACCTCCGGACTCTCCCACTCTAATTTTGCCATTTTCTAAACATCTGTGTAAATAACGAGAATCTGCCAAAATATCAATAATTTTAACCGCGGCATTTTTAAATAAATTTACCTCCGTGGGTTTCTGTCCAATAGTTATCACCGATTCCCCTAATAAGCGCATCTGTGCCTCGGCAAAAGGGTAGGTAAATTGGGGACCAAATCCGGGTATTTGTAGGACGGGTTTTCCTAATCCCACCGCTTGTTCTACTGCTGTACCCGCCATGGCTAAACAAGCGTCACAATGGTGTAGAATATCGGCAAAAGCATCACGATAACAGCACAATAAAGCCCCATTTTTCTCTAATTTTCCCGCTCCTAAATAATGCCATCCCTCTTGTTTAGCTAAATTTTCTAAGTCGGTTTCTCTGATACTAGGAATGATAGCAGCCCGAAACTGCATCGGTTTAATTTTAACTATTTCCTCACAGACTTGTAACTGTAAAGCCAAATTACTCAAAGCTTCGGGTAAACGACTCCCCGCTAATAAAGCAATCATGGGAATTTGACGATCTAATTCTAAATCTTTACCCGTTGGTGTTAAGACATCCATAATCGGATAACCGGCAAAAATCGCTTTTTTAATACCCCGATTTTGTAGGTCTGTTGCTGTATATTTATCCCGGGTAAAAACTCTTAAACAATTCTTCGATCTTAAACATAATTTTGTCAGCAAAGGTAATTTAATTGTGCCTTCGTAATAACTGGAAGTAGAAACAATAAAAGCCACAAAGGGACGACTGGTTAAACTAGCGATCGCAATCGGCACGATATCCCCCACTGCTATCAATAAATCACAATCCTTGCTAACTTTAAAAGCTGCCTGAATTTGCTGAATAGTTAGACTAATTAATCCCGCACCAATATCCTTAATCCAATTCAAAGGATTGGTATAAATAATTCCCCCCGATGGCATAGTGGCAGTGGGGGCAATAATTGGTACTGGCAATTTTTGATAAGCTTTTCCCTCTCCCACTAAAGGCAAAGCAGCTATAGATAATTGGGGCTGAATTTTTTGTAATTCCCCCAGAATTAAACTAGCATTTAAATCCTCGCCATGACCATTACTAAGAAATAAAACCTGTTTAAGCATCGATTTGTTATCCTCTATATTCCCTTGCTGCCAAAGAAACCGCCACCGTCACCGATTTGGCTTCTATTTGCTTGCTTACTAGCAAAGTATGGCCCATTTTTAAAGCGGCAGCTTCAGCGACGCTAGGGGTTCCTTCTTTCTTGTTGACAATAGCTGAGGGATTGGGGACATTAATATCTCTCAACTCCTCGGCAGTAAAGGTTTTTAGTGGCAATCCCTTCTCCTGACAGTAGGCAATTAAACCCTGTTCATTAGCTTTGATGTCAAGGGTGGCGATACCGGCAATAGCGGCTAAAGAGAGGTGATAACGCTTAAAAACAGCCCTAATTGCCCTATCTATGACCGCTTTCTCCGTCCCACGGATGCAACCTATTCCTAACCATAATACTCCTCCATGGCACTGCACTTTTACCCCGGAAGGATCGGGGGAAAAACCAGGTTGGCTAAAACCTGTCCACAGGGGACCTATCCCGATTAAATCGATTGCGGGTGAGTGGAAAGCGGGGGAAGCGCTAGTCATACAAGACTACAATATTTTTACCGGTTGAAATTGTTCGCCTTCGTCCAGTTGCCAAGCTTGTAAATCGATCGCTCGTCCTGAAACGACGGAGACAATTAAATAAGTATATCCTGACCAGGCTAATTGGCGATCGATTTCCGAGGGAATGGCGGCATGATCGGGATGGGAATGATAGATACCAATAATTTCTAGCTGGTTTTCCCGCGCCGATTTTTGAGCTTGTAAAAGCACTTCTGGAGCAATACTAAAGCGGTTTTTCCTATTACCTGACCAGTTATTTTCTGTGGTTTGCACGGTGATCACTTGGGCTGCTGTTTCGGTAATTTTTCCCAAGAGTAACCCACAACATTCTTCGGGATAGGTGGATTCTGCGTGGGTGAAAATACGCTGGGAAATTTGGTCTGTAATCAGGATCATAAGGGAAAATTTTCAAAACCTATTGATGTTAGTTTGCTTTGGCTATAGGGAACTTGAAAACTGGGTGCATCTCAATTTGGTCGAAATATCTATAGGACATTTTGTCCGTACGCGATGCGCCCTTACCATTGGCGCAATAATATTATTGTAGGGACTAATTGCCTTCGCTCTCTTTTAGTAACTTCTGCATCGCTGACTTAGGAATAACTTATTCTTGGCCGGTTCCAGCCAATGTTAAATTTATCTTATTGTTCCCTAACCTTTGCACTGAACTGATAAATGTCGATCGATTTTCGCAATCTTAATACACTTTGGGGTTCTATTTTAGTCGAAACATTGGCCCGTTTGGGATTGAAGATAGGGGTGGTTTCTCCCGGATCGCGATCGACTCCTTTAACGATAGCCTTGGCAAGACATCCCCAGATTGAAGCTATTCCCATCTTAGACGAGCGCTCGGCCGCTTTTTTTGCCCTGGGATTAGCCAAACAATTGTATCAACCGGTGGTTTTAGTCTGCACTTCCGGGACCGCCACGGCTAATTTTTATCCCGCAGTCATTGAAGCAAAAGAAAGTCATGTCCCTTTATTAATTCTAACCGCCGATCGCCCCCCAGAATTGCGTCATGCTCATGCCGGTCAGACTATCGATCAAGTCAAACTCTACGGTAATTATCCCAACTGGCAAGCGGAAATTAGCTGTCCTAGTGCCAATATCGAGCGTTTACGCTATCTCCGTCAAACTATCATCCACGCGTGGTGGCGCTGTCTTGATCCTGTCCCCGGAGTGGTGCATCTCAACTTACCATTTCGGGATCCCCTCGCACCAACTCCCGATCTAGAAATTAACAATTTAGAGGCTAATTTTGACCAAGAGGCTTTTTTTAGCCATATATCTCGGCAAAATATCGCCATTAACCACTCAATTCTCCAAATTAATTCTTTACCCTCCAAAGGAATTATCATCGCGGGATTAGCTTCCCCGCAAAACCCTGAAAGTTACTGTCAGGCGATCGCTAATTTAGCCCGATCGCAACAATATCCCGTCTTAGCGGAAGCTTTATCTCCTCTGCGAAACTATGCAGGGTTAAATCCCCATCTCATCACCACCTATGATTTATTATTGCGGAATCCTGCCCTTAGGACCCAATTAACCCCCGATGTTGTCCTGCAAATTGGCGAATTACCCACCAGCAAAGAATTACGGACCTGGTTAGAAGAAATCGACTGTCCGCGCTGGATTATCGATCCCCATCCCGATAATTACGATCCTCTACAGGGAAAAACCGGACATCTCAGGGTAAATATCGAGCAATTAGGGGATTTATTCCCAGATAAAACCGATAATAATCGAGAATATCGGCAATTATGGCAAAAATTCGACCAGCAAGCTCGATTAACCATCGATCGCCTTTTGGCAGCAGAAACTAAACTGATTGAAGGTAAAATCCCCTGGCTGCTCTCCCAATACCTCCCCCCCCGCACCCCGATCTTTATCTCTAATAGTATGCCTGTTCGCTATGCCGAGTTTTTTAACCCGCCTAGCGATCGCCAAATTCGTCCCTATTTTAACCGCGGGGCCAATGGCATCGACGGCAACCTCTCCACTGCGATAGGAATAGCTTATAAAAATGTCCCCAGTCTGCTATTAACGGGAGATTTAGCCCTATTACACGACACAAATGGTTTTTTAATCAAAAAATATTTTGTTGGCTCCTTGACCATAATTTTAATCAATAACAAGGGGGGAGGCATTTTCCAGATGTTGCCGATCGCCAAATTTGACCCTCCCTTTGAAGAATTTTTTGCCACTCCCCAAAATATCGACTTTTGCCAACTCTGTCGCACCTACGGTATTGATTACCATTTAATCAGCGATTGGACTGATTTTGAGCAAAAAATCGCAGTTTTGCCGGAATCAGGGATAAGATTACTAGAAATATCCTGCGATCGAGCTTTTAATACCCAATGGTTCCTCAGTAATTATGTGTAGGGTGTGGGGTGTGGGGTGTGGGGTGTGGGGTGTGGGGAAGTGGGGAGAATAAAGCTGCCTATTGCAAGAGTGCCTATCCTGATAGGTAGCATATACTCAACGGATTTAGTATTAATTCCCTTTTTCGAGAAAGTGAATACAATGGGTGGAAAGAGTTAAAAGAGTCCGATGAATCGACAAAGACGGCAAAAATCAAGACAATTTTCTCTCCCTAGATATTCTATCTTTCCCCCGGAACAATGGCGATCGGGAGTGACTTCTTTGGTGATTAGCTTGGTCTTGTCCCTACTGATTTTAAAACTGAATACCTCTAGTCTTTCCACTGCCACCA
>NZ_JASJFE010001030.1:0-1620 GCF_030067735.1 Microcystis sp. M53598_WE2
AAGATTCCTCAATCTTCGGCAGTTTCAGAAATACAGCAAAATACCAAAAAAATAATTGTAATAATAGGGGAGTATTGCGAATAGTTTCCACATAAATTGTTGCTAACTGACGAATTAACCAATTATCCGACAAGCGACCTAACCCGATGACTATTCCCAGACTAATCGCCAAAAATATGCCACTAATCATAATGCGGAGGGAATTAAGCAATCCCACCAAAAGAGCGCGAAAATAGGTATCGGTGGGACTGTAGGCAATAGGAGAGTCACCAATAGCAAAAGAAGCTGGTCGGTCGGGATCAAAGAGAAATCCAAAGCCAAAACTTAAGCGTAGGCGTTGGAAATTAATCACTAAATTGCGACCAAAAAACCAGAAAATTAGGCAGACAATTAGCAGGATAATTACCTGTAGAAAAATCTTCTGAAATCGCTCATCGTACCAAAAAGAATTTTTTTGAGGTAGAGTCATATTTATTAAGTAGCTGGTTCTAATTAAATCCCCCCTATATCCCCCCTTGATCCCCCTTGATAAGGTAGGGTTGATTCATGAATCAACCCTACCCTTGATAACGGGGGTGTCTGATAATTTTTAACACCTACCTACTTATATAGTCCAGAATTTTTAACAAAAGAAATCGGTGACTTTTGGCCACCGATTGAGAAAATCAAAACATATTTAGATAACTCCCAGACGGGAAAGACCGAGGATGACACCGGCACCGAGTACATGACCAAAACTGGTAGTACCTAGTAAAGCGCCTAATCCCATACCACCGAATAAAGCGGGGGAAGGTAAAGCAGGACCGACATTTTGTTGTTGAATAGTCGCTTTACCGAAAGCAATAGCGAGAATATTGCAGATAATCATGACAATCGCCACTTTGGGACTCCATTCGCTGGAACCTTGTACGGCGGTAGCGGCCATTAATAGGGTTGAATACATTGAAATTCTCCTGAACAGGTCGTTTTAAGTTTTTAATCTTAAAGGTAGTTTTCACCCCACATCACGCCCTGTTGCAATACTTAATAATCAAAAGCAGAGGAGTCAACGATAGGGTCGATTCGTTTCCACTTCTGAACTACTCGCTTAGTACAAATTCAAGTTTAAGCCTACTTCTCTAGCGAAGACGGCTAATCCTTTCTTTTCAATGGTTTTGATAGCTTTGGTGGAGATGCGTAGTTTTACCCAACGGTTGCCTTCCGACCACCAAACTCTTTTCCATTGTAGGTTAGCTTCTTGTAATTTTTTGGTGCGACGGTGGGAGTGGGACACCGCATAGGCGTTATTGGCCTTTTTCCCCGTCATAGTACAGACTCTAGACATAATTTACTCCTGTGCGATCGATGTTTGTCAATAGTCAACCTTTCTAGTTTAACTCAAATCTCGCCAGAAGTCCCCCCTTCCCCTGGGTGAAGTGAACGGAGATAAATTTAACAGCAAGTGGGGGGATTAAGAAGTTGATTGAACCGGTTCACTGCTCAGACAATTTCGACAATTGCATCAAAGGTAATGGTGAGAATATTGTCAACAAATTTAGCTGTAATTTTTACTGGATAGAAACTATTTTAATAAGTTCTAAATAGTTTCTATTATTCTGGTTAATTCATTTTTATTTTTCC
>NZ_JASJFE010001083.1:0-1623 GCF_030067735.1 Microcystis sp. M53598_WE2
ACATGGCTATCATTTTAGCAAATGGAGAGAATTCTTGTCCATTAAGAAATATTACAAGTTACATGGGTACATTAAGAAAAGTTAAGGGGGTGCATCCATTGATGGATAAGGGTTTTCGGCTATTGTAGTAGATATGTATGGTGGAAGTTCAGATATTCTCCCCTGGTTTTGCGTCCATACCCCTCGGCAATATTCGCTGCTATTGACACCGAAGCTCGGCGAATCTGTGTTGTCATCCCATAAAGCTCTTCTTTGGGAAAAGTTTTAGTGAGACGATAGCAACTTTCAGCTAAATTTACGGCCTCCTGCCAAACTCTTAAATCTCGGTAAGATTGAATTTTTGAATCCGCCATAGATTTTATCAACTTATCCCTATAGCCTACACTCTACACCCTGTCTCAACCCAAAAGATTGTACTACAATTTCCAGTACCCAGTTTCAATGCAAAGAGGGATAACTTTCGTTAACAATTCTTAAGGAAAAACTAGAAAAATTAGCTGTACGGGGGATGATACCGTAGAAAAGGCAATAGAATAATCATCCTGATATGACTGACTCCCCTGAAATACCTTATTTATTACGCGCTGCCAAAGGAGAAATCTTACCCCGTCCTCCCGTGTGGATGATGAGACAAGCAGGACGTTATATGCAGATTTATCGAGAATTGCGGGATAAATACCCCAGTTTTCGGGAAAGATCGGAAAATGCCGATTTAGCGATCGAAATCTCCCTGCAACCTTGGCGCGCTTTTCAACCAGATGGGGTGATCATGTTCTCCGATATCCTCACTCCCCTGGCGGGAATTGGTATTCCCTTTGATATTATCGAAAGTAAGGGGCCGATTATCGATTCTCCCATTCGTACTCAAGCGCAGGTGGACCAACTTAATCCCCTCGATCCCGATCAGTCTTTACCTTTTATCAAAACGATTTTAAAAACCCTACGTCAAGAGGTGGGAAACAAATCCACTGTCCTCGGTTTTGTCGGAGCGCCTTGGACTTTAGCAGCCTATGCAGTGGAAGGGAAAGGTTCTAAAAGTTATTCTGTGATTAAAGGGATGGCTTTTTCGGAACCCTCGGTACTGCACCAATTTTTAGATAAATTAGCGGATATGATCGCCACCTATGTCCGTTATCAAATTGATTGTGGGGCGCAAGTGGTACAAATGTTCGATTCTTGGGCGGGTCAATTAACTCCCCAAGATTACGATGTTTTTGCCTTACCCTATCAACAAAAAGTAGTTCGTTTGGTGAAAGAAACCCATCCCGATACACCCTTAATTCTCTACATTAGTGGCAGTGCTGGCGTTTTGGAAAGAATGGGTAAATCGGGGGTTGATATTATTAGCGTCGATTGGACCGTCGATATGGCGGAAGCGAGACAGCGTTTAGGTAAATCGATGATGGTTCAAGGTAATATCGATCCGGGGGTTTTATTCGGTTCCCAGTCCTTTATTCGCGAGCGGATTCTTGATACTATTCGTAAAGCGGGTAATCAAGGTCATATTCTCAATTTAGGTCATGGTGTTTTGGTGGGAACTCCTGAAGATAACGTGCGTTTCTTCTTTGAAACCGCTAAAAGATTTAGTTATCAATAAAGTTACTCAGGGAACAGGGGAAATGT
>NZ_JASJFE010000518.1:0-2966 GCF_030067735.1 Microcystis sp. M53598_WE2
CTTAGTAGAGGACAAATAGCATAAGAACAGAATTTGCGAGAAAATAGAGCTGCTCTCATCTTAGGAATCAGTATAACCTGCACTGTTACCCCCCAAACGGAAATTCCCACCCAGAAGGAGATTACTGCATGATCAACCTAGAGACCCTAGAAGGTTGGTTAAATGCTCCAGTGGAAAATGAGCGACTAGAATTTAAACAGGCTAAAAATCAATTTGATACAATCAAACTGTTAAAATATTGCGTCGCCCTTGCTAATGAAGGAGGTGGCCATTTTATCTTAGGTGTTACCGATAAACGTCCCCGTAAAATTGTTGGTTCACAAGCCTTTCCTACACCCGAAGAAATTAACAGCATTAAATCGCTAATCGTTCAAAAACTTCGCTTGCGCGTGGAAATCACCGAATTGGCCCACCCTGATGGTCGTGTCTTGGTTTTTGAAGTGCCAACCCGTCCCACAGGACAACCTATCGCCTTTGAAGGTGCTTATCTAATGCGAGCAGGGGAAGACTTAGTACCCATGACACCTGATCTGCTTAAGCGCATCTTTGCTGAAGATCAACAAGATTGGTTTTGTCAACCTGCTCGTTCTCATGCTAGTCCAGATGAGGTTATTGACCTATTAGACACCCAAACCTACTTTGAATTGCTCAAGCTTCCCTATCCTAGCCATCGTGATGCTGTTTTAGAAAGATTACAAGGCGATCAACTCCTGCAAAAAACCCCACAAGGTTGGACAATTCCTAATTTATCTGCCATCCTTCTGGCCAGACAACTTGAGAGCTTTTCCCCTACCTTAGCGCGTAAAGCACCACGAGTGATTATCTATGAGGGAACAGGTAAAATTAAAACTCGACTGGAACAGACAGGAACTAAGGGATATGCTGTGGGTTTTGATGGTTTAGTTAATTTTGTCCACGATTTAGCCCCTCAAAATCGCGTCATCGAGGAGGTTCTTAGGGAAGAAGTGAAAATGTTTCCTCCACAAGCTTTGCGAGAACTGATCGCCAATGCTTTGATTCATCAGGACTTTCTCGCTACAGGCGCTTCGGTGATGATTGAAATGTATGATGATCGAGTAGAAATCTCTAACCCTGGTATTCCTTTTATCAAAGTAGAACGCTTTATAGACGAATATCGCTCCCGTAATGAGCAATTAGCTGACATAATGCGTCGTTTTGGCATTTGTGAAGAAAAGGGCAGTGGTATTGATAAAGTTATTTCCGCTGCCGAGAAATTTCAACTTCCCGCACCAGATTTTAGAGTAGGTGAGATCCGAACAACTTCTATCCTATTCGCTCATCAGGATTTTGGCAAAATGAGTCAATCTGACCGTATTCGCGCTTGTTATCAGCACTGTTGTCTCCTCTATGTCGATAATCAACGGATGTCTAACCAAACCTTACGAAATCGCTTTTGTTTAAATGAATCAAAAAACAATACTGTTTCTCAAGTGATTGGGGCAACTAAAGAAGCAGGACTGATTAAACTTGACGAATCTGAATCTAAATCAACTCGTTATGCTCGTTATCTCCCCTTTTGGGCCTAGACTAGCCTTGAGCGAAGTGGAAATGCTAAAAAGTGCTTCAACGCAAATCCATTTTAGGGATGTCAAATCGGCGAAACCCTTATACAGCGAGCAAAAAAGTGCTTCAACGCAAATCGACATTTTTCCAAGAGGAGATTTTATCATCGCGTCCACACGGGAGTGGGACTTGTGGACGACAACGGCGATACATTTCTTTAAACTGCACCCCCCAAACGTAAATAGGCTTCAATAAAGCTATCTAAATCCCCATTCATTACCCGGGTAACATCGGTGGTTTCCACATTACTACGGAGGTCCTTAACCAATTGATAGGGATGAAAAACATAGTTACGGATTTGATTGCCCCAAGCGGCCTCCACCATATCGCCGCGAATTTCTGCGATCGCTTGAGCCTGTTGTTCCCGAGCGATAATTAACAATTTCGCTTTTAATAAAGCTAGGGCTTTTTCTTTATTTTGTAATTGCGATCGCTCTTGGGTACAACGCACAGCGATACCTGTGGGAAGATGAACTACACGCACGGCAGTTTCCACTTTATTAACATTTTGTCCACCTTTTCCCCCCGATCTAGTGGTGGTAATTTCTAAATCTTTATCGGGAATTTCTACCTTCACCGCATCATCGCCCAAAATTGGCATCACTTCCACCCCGGCGAAACTGGTTTGACGTTTACCATTAGCATTAAAAGGGGAAATTCTTACTAACCGATGGGTGCCTTTTTCTCCTTTCAGATAACCGTAAGCATAAGTTCCGGCAATCTCAATTGTCACCGATTTAATTCCCGCTTCATCTCCTTCTGATATTTCCGCTAAAGTGACTTTATAACCCTGTTTCTCGGCCCAGCGAGAATACATTCTCAGGAGCATTTCTGTCCAATCTTGGGCATCGGTTCCCCCGGCCCCCGCATTAATCGTTAAAACCGCTCCTTTTGCGTCGTAGGGACCATTTAAAAGCTGTTGCAATTCCCAGCGATCGAGGTCATGCTGTAAATGAGTTAAATTGTCCGTCGCTTCTTCTAGTAAAGTTCGATCGGATTCTAATTCTAATAACTCGATAATTGCCTTGGTATCTTCTAATTGTCCACACCAACCCTGATAGGTTTCTAAAGAAGATTTACATTCATTTAGTTCTTGCAGGGTTTTTTGAGCCGTATCGAGATTATCCCAAAAAGTAGGGACGGCCGCCACCTGTTCTAAGTCTTTAATTTTCGCCCTTAAAGTGGGTAAGTCAAAGATAGTCCTGGGTTTTACCCAGGCGCGATCCTACTATCTCGATACCTTTTTTTAGTTCCGATATTTCCATGTTTTCAGTTATCAGTTATCAGTTGCTCTAGGAGTCGGTCGTCGGTCGTCAGGAGTTGAGAGTTGGGGTTTTAGGGTTTTGGGGTTTTAGTTGAAATTCCCCCATTTTCCCATTTCC
>NZ_JASJFE010000386.1:0-3651 GCF_030067735.1 Microcystis sp. M53598_WE2
CATGCGAGGGATTCTTGGTTCATCGAGTTTCCTTAATCTGACAGGACGTATCCAATCAAACCAGAGGGAATCTCTCCCCAAGCGTATTAGTTTCCGTGTGTCCCACGGTACTTAGTCCCTTTTTGAGAATATTGATAGCGGCGTTAATATCTCTATCTTCTACATAGCCACAGTCAGGACAAATATGGGTTCTTGTAGATAGAGATTTAGGTACTTTTTGACCACAATTAGAACAATCCTGACTCGTGTTATGGAGGGCTACTGCTACTGTAGCCTTACCATATTTAAAACCAAAATATTCTAACCATTGCCGAAAAGTTGACCAAGCCACATCATTAATAGATTTAGCTATTCTAGAGTTTTTTACCATGCCTTGAATATTTAAGTTTTCGTAAGCTATGAAATCGTTAGATTTAATGACGCGCAATGCCTCTTTTTCGACAAAGCCTCTACGTTGCCTACTTACTCTTAAATGTTTTCTAGCATACCTCTTTCTGGCCCTTTGGTAGTTGTTTGACTGAGGTTGACCTTTTCTAAACTTTTTAGATTTTTTCCGATTTAGACGGTTTAATCTTTTTTCTGCCTGGCGATAGTATTGCGGTATTTCTACCGTTTCCCCATCACTATTAGCGTAGAAAACTTTTAAACCTACATCCAATCCCACACATCTTTTAGTCGGTTCTAGGGGTTTCGCATATTCCCGAATATCAACACTTAGACAGAATTGGACATAGTAACCATCCGCTCGTTTAACAATTCTAACTCGTTTAATTTGGTCTATAGGATAAAAGTTTAGGTCTCTAGTTCCTTTTAGTTTAACCGTCCCAATGTTTTTCTTATCTGTGAAAGTTATTTTCTTTCTATCATCAGATAGTTTCCACCCAGAGTTTTTATATTCCACAGAACGATTATTTTTCTGAAACTTGGGATAACCTTTTTTACCTTTAACCTTTTTCTTACAATTGTCATAGAAACGAGCAATAGCTGACCAAGCTCGTTCGGCCGATGCTTGTCTAGCAGTAGAATTTAGAGTATCGACAAACTTGAACTGTTTGGCGAGAACTGCACAATATTTATTGAGAGAATATTTATCGATTTTGTCTTCTCTCTTGGCATCCATCCAAAGCCTTAATGCTTTGTTTCTGATGAATTGTACTGTACGAATAGCTTCATCAATGGCAGAACACTGACTTGGTTTGACCACGGCTTTCATTTCTAAGACAATCATTGTTTATCGACCTCAAACAACTTATTTTAAGTTAACCTGTAGAGCATCGGATTGTCAAGATTTTAGTTGACATCGAAGCTCTTACATCGAAGCCCCTCGAAATGTGTCGAAATGTGTCGAAATGTCGTGCTTCGCTGTTTTATACTGGTCGGGGTTTCATCCCGTCGCTAAGCGCGAGGGTCTTCACCCCGACATTCAAGATAAAATAATCAACAATCGACACTTGAGGGAAAAAACTTGTTAGTTATCGGTTTAATGAGTGGCACATCGGTGGATGGTATCGATACCGCTTTAGTGGAGATTAGCGGTACAGTGGAATCTCCACAGGTGCAATTATTAGCTGGAGAAACCTATCCCTATTCCCCCCGATTACGCGAGACAATTTTACAAGTCTGTGGGGGAGAAAAGCTCGACCTTGAAGCTTTAGCCAGCTTAGATGATGATATCGCCGCAGAATTCGCCCGTGCCGCTTTAAATATCCAAAAAGAAGCCCCAAAAGCCCAATTAATCGGCAGTCACGGTCAAACCGTTTTTCATCGACCCCCCGCAAACGATCGCCTCGGTTACACGGTACAATTAGGACGGGGAGCAGCGATCGCAAAAATTACCCGTATTCCCACCATTAGTAATTTTCGCGCTGCCGATATCGCCCAAGCTGGTCACGGTGCGCCCCTAGTGCCGAAAATTGACGCTTATCTGCTTTCTCACCCCACTAAAACCCGCTGCGTCCAAAATATCGGCGGTATTGGCAATTTAACCTATCTACCCCCCCGACAAAGGGAAAATTGGCAGCAAAAAATTTTCGGTTGGGATACTGGCCCCGGCAACGTCCTCATCGATTTGGCCGTACAATTTTTGAGCCAAGGCCAACAAACCTACGACCATAACGGTCAATGGTCGGCCCAGGGTCAACCCTGCTCCGAATTAGTTCATAAATGGCTACAGGAGCCTTATTTTCAACAATATCCCCCTAAATCCACTGGCAGAGAGTTATTTAGCCCCGCCTATCTAGCCCAATTGCACCGGGATGCCCAAGCTTATTGCCTCAGTGATGCCGACTGGTTGGCTAGTTTAACCGATTTAACCGCCATTTCGATCGCCCACAGCTATCAAACCTTTTTGCCAGAAATGCCCGCGGAAGTGCTGCTCTGTGGTGGTGGCGCTCGTAATGGCTACCTGCGCCAACGACTCCTAGCACATTTGGGGTCAAATGTCAAGCTTTTGACCACCGATGAGGTAGGATTAAATAGCGATTTTAAAGAAGCGATCGCTTTTGCCCTTTTGGCCTATTGGCGCTGGCACAATTTCCCCGGTAATTTACCGCAAGTCACGGGGGCAAAAGCAGCGGTTTTATTAGGAGAAATTTACAGATGAGCAGCAGCTATGAAATATTTTCAACAATTCAACGCCAAAGGGTCAGCGATGGGCAAATAGTGCCAATTTTAAGCGATTGTGCCGATTATAAACGTCTTTTAATTCTTGTTTGGCCGCAATTGGGAGATTTTGATAGTCTCGAATACGCTTGGTGGTTAGAAAAAGAGGCAGCCCTTTGGCAAAATGCCGGGATAACCATTCGTGCCATCGGTATCGGCGATCGCAATTCGGGCTTAAAATTCTCTGAATATACGAAATTTCGGCAAGATTGGCTTTTTGTTGACCCCAAAGCCGAATTACACGATTTATTAGGACTTTATCGGGGTTTATCGTTAAAATTACCTGGATTTTCCCCCGGCCAAAATGCCTGGTTAAATCTAATTTTGATGTGTGCGGGTGTGGGTAGTCCGGGGACTCTGGCCGAAGTGCTGCGGGGTTATCTTGGCGATCGCAAAGCCCCCCAATTAATTGCCGAGGAGGAAACAATGCAAGCGCGGCCTTTACCACCTTTCCGGGGTTCCCTATTCAATCTTGCTGGGGGTCAAGGTTTTCAGCGACCTTTTGAATTAGCCACCCTGAGACTGCGTAATATGAGTCAAGTTTTGGGCAATTGGTCAACATATATCCCCGATAGTAGTTATCTCACCCAACGGGGAGGGACTTTTTTGTTTGATAGTCAAGGAAATTTACTCTATGAGCATCGCGATCGAGGTATCTTGGGATTTGCTGAGAATATGAGTTATCCTCTCGCTTTTTTGCAGGATTAAGCTTTTTTCTTCTGCATCTCGCCCACTCCCAACTCTTGACTTTTAGCTTTTCCAGCTGATGGCTAAAAAACTTTAATGTTGTCCGACCACTTATTACCTAAAGATTGATGAAATTATTTGACGATTCATCCACAACTATCCGGAGTTATTTACTCAAGAGATAAGTAAATATTATTTTAAGTTTATTTAAGGCTGTCATTACTAATGGTAAGTTGAGCCGGGTGAATTTTCCCGTAGTATCAAAAAGGAAACTCATTCGACCCGTTCAGTCTAAACGGGGAG
>NZ_JASJFE010000734.1:0-1900 GCF_030067735.1 Microcystis sp. M53598_WE2
ATAATCTTCAAAAATGTTGCTGTACAAGGATCGACTTAAGACTTTTGCAAGAGGTCTTATCAATATGCGATTACCCTGATGGAAAAATAAATTAACAGAACTTTTGAAAGCGATCGCACCTTGACTCTAAGAGTGCTTGAAAAGCAAAATCCAAACAACTATTAGAAATTGCTACTCTAGGAGTAGAAAAAGCGATAGAAACCGATGAAGAAACGGCAACCGCTTGGATAAACCAACAACTAGAAAGCTTGAGAGTCAAACTAATCTGATCAAGACAAAAATAGAACTACCCTGGATTTTTACCAGAGGTCTATTTTTAACGGGGGAGGATGTCAACCCTCACTCCCAGATTCAACAGTATGGCCGACTTCGCTGATCCATTGGGCAATTTCTGCGGGGGATGCGGTGGTTTCTACCGTGACGATTTTATTGGCTACATCCACCGATATTTGGGCTGCCGGTTGCTGATTGTTAATCGCTTTAGTAATGGTATTAGCGCAACCTTCACAGGCAATACTAGGCACTTTTAGGGTAATTGTCATTGTTGTAACTTCAGTAACTTTATAGCTAAAAACTAGCATAAATTGTCAGGGGTAGCTGATTTTTTAAGAGTTTATTTACCATTTCAGCACTGCCGCTTCGATCCCCTGTTCCCGACGCAGTTTACTATCTTTTTCTAGCCATTGAATGACCTGTTTATGAGTTAGTTCTTCTAGGGTTACTCCCGTATCTTCGGCGATTATTTTTAGTAAGCGTAGGGAAGAAATCGTTAAACGAGTCAGGAATTTTTCGGGAGAAGTCAAGAGGGCAGCGTCCACATCTGCGGATTCTTCTGGGGTTAAAAATTGTCTGTTTTCGATCATAGTTTTATTTGGTTTCCATCCAATTGTCACCGGCTTTAATTTCTACCAAGAGAGGGATCGTCAAGGAGACAGCTTCTTCCATAGTCGTCTTGATTTTTGACTCTAGGGATGGCCATTCTTCCCTCGGTACTTCCAAGACTAATTCATCATGGACTTGCAGCAGTAATCTCGCTCGATAATTTTGCAGTACCTCTGCCAATTTTACCATCGCTACTTTAATAATATCAGCACTGGAACCCTGAATGGGCGCATTAGCGGCCGATCTTAATAATTGTGCCTCCTCGTTGTTGAGTTTGAGGCTATCTAAATCGATGTCGTGTAAGGACAGTCCTCGCAGTCTTTTTAAGAGGGGATTATCGAAGTTAAAATAACGTCTTCTGCCCAAAATTGTTTCCACATATCCTTGAGTGATCGCTTGTTTTTTGCTATTCTCTAAATACTCAAATACTTGGGCATAACGTTGATGATATTTTTCAATAAATTTTCTGCCCTGTTCTACGGTTAATTTCGATTCACGGGCGAATTTTTGCGCTCCCATGCCGTAAATAACCCCGAAGTTAATCGTCTTTCCTAAACTGCGTTCTTCGGGGGTAATTTCCCTTTTATCAAAGAGCAATTGAGCGGTGACTTTATGCACATCTTGATTACTACGATAGGCTTCTAATAAAACTGGTTCTTGGCTGAGATGAGCGAGAATTCTTAACTCGATTTGTGAGTAGTCCGCTGACACTAATAAGTAACCATTTTCGGGAATAAAAGCTTGACGAATTCGTCTGGAAAATTCACTGCGAATGGGGATATTTTGCAGGTTAGGATTGGAGGATGATAAGCGTCCGGTGCTGGTGATGGTTTGATTAAAATCTGTATGTACTCGTGCGGTTTTTGGTTCGGCTAATTTCGGTAAAGCATCCACATAGGTTGATTTTAATTTGGATAAGGTGCGATGTTCAAGGATATAATCAACTAAGGGATGATCTCCTTGTAGTTTCTCTAAAACACTTTGATCGGTGGAGTAACCTGTTTTAGTTTTTCTGGAT
>NZ_JASJFE010000535.1:0-2625 GCF_030067735.1 Microcystis sp. M53598_WE2
ATCCATTGATAGATAAGGGTTTTCGGCTATTATGGTATATATGTATGGGGGAAGTTCAGGAATATGAGCAGAAACAGGCAATTCTTTTAGAGTCAATTGGGACTCACGATGAAGTTTATTAGTGCGGATGATTATTGCGCTCAGTTTGGAGAAAACGAACCAGAATCAAGATAAAAAACCCTAAGATGCTTCATTAACGGCTATTTCAGCTTTTTTGAGGGCAATTTGCCATTCTAAGTCGGCTATTTCTCGATCGAGTTCGGCAATTTCACTATTAACTTGCTTTAAATCGGCGATAATTTCTTGTTTACTGCGTTTTCTACCGTAGATAGCCAGTTCATCCTCTTGTAATTTCTCAAGGATAGAGTCTAGGGAACCGGTTAAATCGGCCGAGGGACTATCCATAATACCTAAACGCATTAAGACCTGTACCGCTTTGACAACGTCTTGCTGATAAGCTTCTCTAGAGGGGTAATCTTGGGGGTTTTTGAGATTTAAAGCGTCAATGATATTCATATTTCAGGTTATGAAGGTTAAATGCGAAACTGTGATTATGTCACACTTATATACCTCAAGTTTCTAATAAATTCCCTAACAGGGATGGCAATATCTTTTATTTTAGAGTAGAAATGATTGATTGTCAGTAGCGGTTATTGCTCTACAACAATTAAAAATTTTTGTCTGTTACAATTTATACAAAATGCTCTGGGATTACCCCGACTGAAAACTCAAATCCGATTAGTGATCACTGATCACTGATTGCTGATAAGATTGTTACGAAAATATAAACACGAAATTCTATAGTTAGCCATGACCCAAAACGGAAGCTCGAAGTCGATCGTTGTCTCTCCCTCGATCCTATCGGCGGATTTTAGTAAATTAGGAGCCGATATCGAGGCTGTGGATAAGGCAGGAGCAGATTGGATTCACGTTGATGTGATGGATGGTCGTTTTGTCCCGAATATCACCATTGGACCCCTGATTGTCTCCGCTATTCGTCCCTATACGAAAAAACCTTTAGATGTGCATTTAATGATCGTGGAACCAGAAAAATATGTGGCTGACTTTGCGAAAGCGGGTGCTGACATTATTTCTGTTCACGCTGAACATAATGCTTCTCCCCACCTCCATCGTACTCTTTGCCAAATCCGCGAACTCGGTAAACAAGCGGGTGTGGTATTAAATCCCTCCACTCCCCTAGATTTAATCGAATATGTGCTGCATTTGTGCGATTTAGTCCTAATTATGAGCGTTAACCCCGGTTTTGGTGGCCAGAGTTTTATCCCGGAAGTTGTCCCCAAAATCCGTCAATTACGTCAAATCTGCGATGAAAAAGGCTTGGATCCCTGGATTGAAGTGGATGGCGGCTTAAAACCGGCTAATACTTGGCAAGTTCTCGAAGCGGGTGCTAATGCGATTGTAGCAGGTTCGGCGGTATTTAATGCCCCCGATTACGGGACGGCGATCGAAGGTATCCGTAACAGCAAACGTCCCCAACCTCAATTAGCCACGGTTTAATTGCTGCGGGGGTGGGTTAGCTGTTGATTAATTATCTTAGTATTGGCACTAACCCACTCTGCTGATTTGTTCTAAAACCTGCCGCCATAAACCCGAATTAGAGACGGCTAAAACTTCGCTAGAATCAGCTTTTAGGGGATTACCAGACCAATCGCTAATTATTCCGCCCGCACCTTCAATAATCGGGATTAAAGCACAAAAATCGTAGTATTTCAGGTCTGATTCTAGGATGACCATCGGCATGGCAGTGCAGCCGGTGGCTAACATCATATAGTTATAACAATCACCCCCAAAAGCGGTACGTTTACAGACGCTTTGCAGCTGACGAGCGATCGCTTGTTGTCGTTCTGTGATAAACATTAAGGGAGTGGTGGAGGCTAAACAGGCATTTTTTAAGACAAGTTCCCGATCTTGACGGTAGGGATTAACAATCATCTGGTTATTATAAAGACTCGCTTTTCCCTTCACTCCTAACCAGCGATCGCCTAAAATCGGTTGATCGACAATTCCTAAAATCGGTTGATTTTCTGCCACTAGGCCGATTAAAGTCCCAAAAATAGGCAATCCTTTGACAAAAGAGGATGTGCCATCGATCGGATCCAATACCCAATAACGACCACTTTGGGAGGGAATATTGGCTCCTTCTTCTCGAATAACCCCATCTTCAGGCAATTCTCGCCGAATAATCGCCACCATCGCCTCCTCAGCTTCTTGATCGGCGATTGTTACTATTGAGGAAACTTGATCGAGTTTGGTCTCGGTTTCTAGATGGGGCTGCCGAAAATAGCGCCGGATAATCTCTCCAGACGCGTCCGCTAATTGATGAGCTAGTTGGATAGTGCGATCGATATTCATGAGGGGAAACAATACAGCAGAATTTAGAAGACAGGAGACAGGAGTAGGGAGTGTGGGAAGTGGGGAGGTGAGGGATTTAGCGGAAATTTCCCTATCACCCTAAATCCCTATTGCCCCTTCCATAGTGCGATCGATGTTCATCAATAAAAGTTATCCATACAGGAAAACAATAATGTTTATTTATGGTAAAGGGGAAGTGGGGGGGTGGGGGATTTAGGGGAAATTTCCCTATCACCCTAAATCCCTATTGCC